>NZ_DCMW01000025.1:0-168134 GCF_002321605.1 Microbacterium sp. UBA1612 | reverse complement strand
CCCAGTCCCGGCTCACCCGCCTCGGCGCGCTTCGTCACCGGCTCCAGGTCCCGAGCCCCTGGGTGTCGAAGAACTGCAGTGTGACGCCGGTGACATCACCCGCGTCTTGGACGAACGTCGCGGAGGACAGGGATCCCTCCGGGGCGTTCTCGCCCGTCGGGACGAACGCGAAGGCATCCCCGTCCCAATGCCTCAACTCGAGCACGTACCCGTCATCCGCTCCCATCGCCACGACGAGCCGACCGTCCCGCTCGGACACGGTGAGCGGTCCGAAGTAGGCGTTCTCATAGATCCCCTCGTAGTCGGCGAGGTCACGAGGTGCATCGGGGGCACTCGGCGCCTGCTCGTCGACGAGATCGCCGACGGGCGCCGTGAGGCTCGCCACGGCGGCACGGTAGTCCGTGATCCAGTCGCGGGTCAGGTCGCCGTACTGCACCAGGTCCAGGAACTGTGCGTTGACCGCCTCGGGAAGGCCGTAGGGGCCCCCGTTGGTGAGGGTCACGATCCCCAGGTCCAGGCTCGGGATCAGGCGGAAGTTCGTCGCGGCTCCCAGCACGAACCCCCCGGAGTGGGCGATGCCGGTGCGTCCTCCCACCGTCGTGTCGACGTTGAAGCCGAACCCGTACATGCTGGTGCGCCAGGTCGCTTCCGGAGGATGGCCCGAGATCATCTCACCGGTCGTCGCCGCCGTCAGGGCCGCGGCGTCGAAGACCTGCTCCCCGCCATGCTCTCCGCCGGCCAGGACGGCGTTCATCCACGCGGCGAGGTCGATGACGTTCGACGAGACGCCGCCGGCGGGAGCCTGTGCATCGGGGTCGCGGTCGAAGAGCGGCTGGAACGTGCCGTCGACGAACGCGTGGATGGTCGCGCGATCGTCCTCCGCGAGGAAGTCCTCGTAGCGGGAGCTCGTCCGCGTCATCCCGAGCGGTTCGTACACCAGCGACTCGGTGACGTCCTCCCACGGCTCGCCGACTGCGGCGGCGGCCGCCTCAGCGCCTACGGTGATGCCGTAGTTGGAGTAGTGGTAGCTGGATCGGAACGCGTCGAGGGGGAGCATGTCGAGATGATCGAGGATGTACTCGCGCCCGTACCCGAGGTCTTCCAGGTCGTCGCCCGCTCCGGTGTCCAGTCCCGTCCGGTGCGAGAAGAAGTCGCCGACCGTGGCGTGCTCGGTCACGTAGGGGTCGCTCAGCGCGAAGCCCGGGAGGAGATCGGACACCGGGGTCTCCCACGTGAGGGCACCCTGTCCGATGGCGGCGGAGACCGCGGTCGCCGACAGCGACTTCGAGACCGACGCGATCTGGAACACCGTCTCCGGGTCGACCGGATCCCCTTCGCCCACGGTCTTCACCCCGAAGCCTTCGGCGTACACGATCTCGCCGCCGTGGACGACGGCCACGGCGAGTCCGGGCACGCCTGTCTCCGCGAGGTCGTCCGCGATCAGGTCGGACAGCTGCGCCAGAGCGCCCGTGACGGCATCGTCGACGCTCGCCGCGGGCAGGGCGATCGCATCGCCCGGCGGCGCGTCGGCCGTGTCGACGACCACCGCCTCACCGCCGGCGTCGGAGACGCACCCGGTGAGAAGGAGGCCCGCCGAGGCGATGGCGGCGGCGGGAACGAGGGTTCTGCGGGGCATGGGCTCTCCGTATCGGGTGGGGCAGGGCCTCTTCCACTCTGGCGGTGGACCACGCGTGAGGAACATAGACCCAGGTCCATGGCGGTGAACGGGATGCGCGAGGATAGTCGAACCCGCCGGCGATGATCGGGCCGGTGATGATCGGGGAGGACGCATGGCAGCACCCACGCGCTACCGGGCGCCGTCGGTCCGGTCGATGCGCGGGGTCCTCAGCATCCTCACGCTCGTCGGATCGCTGCTGGCGCTCGTCGTGCTCGCGCTCGTGCTCCCCGGTGCGGGGGAGGGGGCCGTCCCCATCACCCTCTTCGCGGTCGTCGCGATCGTCTACCTGGTCGCGGGCGCCGTCGCCTGGCTTCGACGCCCCGCCAATGCCACCGGGATGCTGCTGGTCTGCGGCGGGGTCTCCCTCACGGTCGCGAATCTCGCGAACGCGCCGGTGCCGGAGCTCGCGACACTCGGCAACGTGTTCGCGACGGCGGTTCTCGCGGTCATCGTGCACCTGCTGCTGGCCTTCCCCACCGGCCGGCTCACGGGGAGGCTCGCGGTCGGACTCGCTGCGATCGCCTACACGATCGCCATCCTCCTCCCGCTGCCCGCGGTGCTGCTGGATGCTCCCGCGATGGCGCCGCCGGTGGCCGCCGTGCAGAGCACCGTCGGGCTTGCGATCATGGTCGCGACGGCGTGGCTGCTGGTGCGACGACTGCAGCACGCCGATGCTCGCGCGAGGCGGGTGCTGCTGCCGCTCTACACCTACGGCATCATCGCTGTGCTCGCCATCGTCGCGCTCCCCGTGGTCCTGCCCGCCGACGAGGCGGTGCTGCGCGCCGGGCTCCAGCTGCTGCTCCTGCTCGGCATCCCGATCTCGTTCCTGATCGGCGTGCTCGGCGGCGGATTCACTCCGACGCGGGATCTCGCCGATCTCGGTGAGCAGCTGTCGACCTCATCCGACGGCTCGCGTCCGCTGTCCGATGCCGTGGCGGACACGCTCGGCGATCCGTCGCTCCGGGTGCTCCTGCGCGCGCCCGACGGTCTGGTCGACGAGGACGGCGAACCCGCGCGCGTGTCGGCGCATCCTGACCGCGGGGTCGTCGATGTCGACATCGACGGACGCCCGGTGGGTGCGATCGAGTATGACTGCCGCTCCGAGATCGACGAGACGCGCGTGCGTCGCGCCGGACGCATCATCGCCGTCGCGATCGACCGCTCCCGGCTGACCGCCGAACTGCGCCAGAGCCGTCGCGAGGTGCTCGCATCCCGCATCCGCATCGTGGAGACCGCCGATCGCGAGCGGTTCCGCATCGCCCAAGACCTCCACGACGGACTGCAGGCGCAGCTGGTGCTGCTGGGCGTCGAGGCTCAGCAGATCGCGCATGCGCCGGAAGTCGGAGCCGCTGCCGCTGCGGCGGCCACGGCGTTGCGTCGTCGTATCGACGTCGCCGCCGCAGATCTGCGCCGGCTCGTACACGACGTGCTGCCCATGCCGCTCATGGAGCGCGGTTTCGTCGCGGCCGTGGAGGACCTCGTCGACCGTATGCCCGTGCCGACCACCATGTCGGCGCGGGTCGAGCCGGGCCTGCTGCCCGCCGCCACGGGAACCACCGCCTATTTCGTCGTGGCCGAAGCTCTCGCGAACGCGGTCAAGCACGCGAGGGCAGGGTCCGCCGAGGTGGGACTCGCGCACGATGGCCCGACGCTGCGCATCACCGTGACCGACGACGGCATCGGCGGTGCCGACCCGAACGGTCGCGGTCTGCGAGGGCTCGCCGATCGGGTGGACACCCTCGGCGGCGACTGGTTCATCTCGTCGCCGCACGGGGAGGGCACACGTCTGGAGGTGCGTCTGCCGTGCGCGTCGTGATCGGTGAAGACGAAGCGCTCCTGCGCCAGGGACTCGCGCTGCTGCTGCGACAGGACGGGTTCGACGTGGTGGAGGTCGCGCCCGACGCGGTCGCGCTGGAGGAAGCCGTCCGGGCTCACGACCCCGATCTCGTCATCACCGACATCCGCATGCCGCCCTCCTACACCGATGAGGGCCTCGCCGCCGCGGTGCGCATCCGGTCGGAGCGGCCGGCGATGCCCGTGGTGGTGCTCTCCCAGCACGTGCAGCGCCGCTACGCCGAAGAGCTCATCGGCGACGGCGGCGCGGGGATCGGATACCTGCTGAAGCAGCGGATCGCCGACGTGCGCACCTTCACCGCCGACCTGCGTCGCGTCGCCCGTGGCGGCACGGCGCTCGACCCCGACGTCGTCGAGATCATGGTCGCGCGCGCCCGTCTGCTCGGCGGGGGCGTCGAGGCCCTGACGCCGCGGCAGCGGGAGGTGCTCGCACTCATGGCGCAGGGTCGGAGCAACGGATGGATCGCCGCGGAACTCGGATTGTCGGAGAAGGCGATCGTGCAGCACACCTCGAACATCTACGACATGCTCGGGCTCGCCGTGGACGCCGACGACCACCGTCGGGTGCTCGCGGTCATCCATTATCTGACGCACTGAGCGGGCCTCAGACGTCGGCGTCCTCCGGGGTGGGGGCGACGGATGCGGCGCGGCGCCGAGCACGCGCTCGGCGACCGATGACGATCAGCCAGACGGCGGCGACCACCACGGCGACCACCAGAAGCCAGGGGAGCAGGAAACCGAGGCCGATGACGATTCCGTTGAGTGTGGCCACGAGCCCGTTCCACCCGGCCGCCAGCCCGTCTCCGAATCCGGCGGGGTCGGCTTCGACCGGCTCCGACGGCTCGATGAGGGTCACCGTCAGACTCGATGTCGCGACCCTCCCTTCGAGGTCTTCCAGCTGCTGGCGGTACGACTCCAAGAGCGCCTGTCGGTCGGCGAGCGCCGTCTCGGCAGCGATCAGATCAGACAGGTCCGCGGATTCGTCGAGCAGTTCCGTGAGCCGGGCAACCGACGTCTCCGTGGCCTCCACCCGTGCGCGAAGGTCGATCGCCTGCTCCGTGACGTCGAAGGTGTCGACCGAGCTCGAACGCACCTCTCCGATCCCGGAGAGGTCGGCGACGATCGCGTCGAGCTGATCGGCGGGAACGCGCACCGTGATCCACGATCCGGCGTACGGGACGGGCATCGACGTGTCCGTCATCCCCGACGTGTACGCGTCGTCCGAGCGGGATTCGTCCTCGGTGATCGTCAGCGACTCCACCCAGCCGCCGCGGGTTCGTGCGGCGACGGCGACCGCCTCGGCGCCGGTCGCGGCGTCGTCGACGACGATATTCGCCGTCGCGGAGGTGATGAGTTCGCGATCGGTGTCGCCGGGCCCGATCTCGATCCCCGACGAGGTCGCATCGTCGGCAGCCATCCCCGACTCCGTCGCGCCATCGGCGGGGGCATCCGCCATCTGGCCGCCGCCGTCGGGGACCTCGACCGCGCTGATGTCGGTGGAGGCGGGCCCGACCAGCACGGCGGGGCCGATGAGCGCCGCCGCTGCGATCACGGCGACCGCGGCGGCGCCGCCGGCCCACCACCGCGCACGTCGCTTGCGGCGTCGGTCGCGTTCGCGCGCGATTCCGGTGAACACCGAGTCCTCGATGCGATCCAGGCTGGCCTCGGAGAGGTGCGGCAGCGGGTCGTTCGATGTCATGACGTGCTCTCCTTCACGGTCGCCCGCAGCCGCGAACGGATGCGGGACAGGCGATTGCGGACCACCCCGTGCGAGACACCGAGCCGCGCGGCCGCCGTCCCGTAGTCGAGTCCTTCCACCGCGCACAGCAGGAAGATGCCCCGATCGAGCTCGCCGAGTCCGTCGACCTCGTCGCCGATGCGACGCGCGAGGTCGGCTCCGATCACCTGCTGCTCGACGTCCACTCGCGCGGGCGCGCCCTCGGGGAGCCGACCGCGGGTTTCCCGGTCGCGACGTTGCAGGCGCATCCGGTTCGCCGACTGGAAGCGGCAGATCGTCACCAGCCACGGAAAGAGCGACTCGCCCGCCAGGCGCATGCCCGGCAGCTTCCGCCACGCCACGAGGAAGGTCTCCTGCAGCACGTCCTCGGCGTCGGCCGCGTCACCGAGCAGCGCGTACGCGACGCGGTACAGGGCGGTCGCATAGGAGCGGTACAGCGTGCGGAAGGCGTGCTCGCTCCCGCTCGCGGCGAGCGCCACGAGCGTCGCGTCGTCGGATGCGGGCGCGGAACTCATGCGGTGCTGCTCCTTCGAGGCCGAGGGTGGTCCTACACCCGTGAAGTGTCGGCACCGGCGCGATCGTCTCACATCGGTGGGGTGCCGCGCGGCGACCCGGTAGGGTTGAGGCCGCGAGAGGGAGTATCCCGTCCTCGCGCGTCCGTCATCACGGGTCCTGCAGGGCCCCGGGCGCGCGCCGCGTCAGCGGGGGAGAGACTTTCGGTGATTCGTGCATCCCTCTTCGAAAGGCCCTGATGGGTTACGAGATCCCCGCGTGGTTCCAGATCGCCGCGCTCGCCGTGCTGGTGGTCATCCTGGTCGCCGACCTGCTGCTGATCCTGAAGCGCCCGCACATCCCGTCGATGCGGGAGGCGACGCTCTGGGTGGTTTTCTACGTCTCGCTGGCGCTGGTGTTCGCGTTCGTGCTGCTGTGGGTGACCGGCAGCCACGATGCGATGGGGGAGTTCGTCGCGGGATGGCTGACGGAGTACAGCCTGTCGGTGGACAATCTCTTCGTCTTCGTCCTGCTCATGAGCCAGTTCGCGGTGCCGCGCCGATACCAGCAGGAGGTGCTGATGGTGGGCATCATCATCGCGCTGGTCCTGCGCGCGATCTTCATCATGCTCGGCGCCGTCCTCATCGAGAACCTCAGCTGGATCTTCTACGTCTTCGGCCTCTTCCTCGTCTACACGGCGTGGCGGCAGGCGTTCCCCGGATCGCACGAGAACTCGGCGCAGACCGAGACCGGGCTGGTGCGCTTCATGCGGCGCTTCTTCAACATCTCCGAGTCGTACGACGGCCCCAAGCTGCGCACGGTGATCGGCGGCAAGAAGGTGTGGACGCCGATGATCCTCGTCTTCGTGGCGATCGGCTTCACCGATCTCGTCTTCGCGATCGATTCGATCCCCGCGATCTTCGGCATCACCCAGAGTGCGTTCATCGTGTTCACGGCGAACCTCTTCGCGCTGATGGGACTGCGCCAGCTCTACTTCCTCCTCGGCGGACTGCTCGACCGGCTCCGCTACCTGCACTACGGCATCGCATTCATCCTCGCCTTCATCGGCGTGAAGCTCTTCCTGCACGCCCTGCACGTCAACGAGCTTCCGTTCATCAACGGCGGCGAGCACGTCGAGTGGGCACCGGAGATCTCCACCTGGGTCTCGCTGGGCGTCATCCTGGTGTCGATGGCGGTCGCGACCGTCGCCAGTCTCGTCGCCGCCGGCAAGGAGCCGGTGGTGCCGGAGCCGGAGACGCCCGCCCTCCCCGACGGCAGCGGCGCGACCGACGCCGAAGAGGCGGCATCCGTCGTCGCGGACGAGCACGCCACTCCGCCCACGGTCGACCCCCGCGACCGCGGCTGAGGCATGCTCGGGCGCGTCCGGGCACGGCGGCGGCAGTGGTAACCTGGCTCCGTGCGGATCGCTCGCCTTCTCCTTAGCGGCCGCGACGAGTCCTCGTAATCCAGGCCTCACTCGTCGCGGAGTTTCGTCGCGGGCTTGATCCCCCATCCCGAGGAGAGCGCAATGAGCACACCCATTCCCGACGCATCCGTCATTCCCGACCGCCCCCGGACCCTCGCCGAGAAGGTGTGGGACGACCACCTCGTCGTCAAGGGCGAGGGTGGCCAGCCCGACCTGATCTACATCGACCTGCACCTGGTGCACGAGGTCACCAGCCCGCAGGCGTTCGACGGCCTGCGCGCTGAGAACCGCCCGGTGCGGCGTCTCGAGCACACGATCGCCACCGAGGACCACAACACGCCGACGCTGGAGATCCACAAGCCCATCGCCGACGTCACCAGTCGCACCCAGATCGAGACCCTGCGTCGCAACGCGGAGGAGTTCGGCGTGCGTCTGCATTCTCTGGGTGACAAGGAGCAGGGCATCGTCCACGTCGTCGGCCCGCAGCTCGGACTCACGATGCCGGGCATCACCGTCGTGTGCGGTGACTCCCACACCTCGACGCACGGAGCGTTCGGGGCGATGGCCTTCGGCATCGGCACGAGCGAGGTCGAGCACGTGCTCGCGACGCAGACCTTGCCGCTGAAGCCGTTCAAGACCATGGCGGTGACCGTCGAGGGCGAGCTGCGCCCCGGCGTGACGGCGAAGGACATCATCCTCGCCGTGATCGCGAAGATCGGCACCAACGGCGGCCAGGGCTACGTGCTCGAGTACCGAGGCAGCGCGATCCGCGGCCTGTCGATGGAGGGCCGCATGACGATGTGCAACATGTCGATCGAGGCGGGCGCCCGCGCCGGCATGGTCGCCCCGGATGAGACGACCTTCGCCTATCTCGAGGGTCGCGATCACGCGCCGACCGGACAGGACTGGGATGACGCGGTCGCGTACTGGCGCACCCTGCCCTCGGACGAGGGGGCCGTGTACGACGCCGAGGTGTTCCTCGACGCCGCAGAACTCGAGCCGTTCGTCACGTGGGGCACGAACCCCGGGCAGGGGGTGTCGCTGAGTGATCGCGTCCCCTCGCCCGACGATTTCGCCGACGCGAACGCGCGCGTCGCGGCCGAGCGCGCCCTCGAGTACATGGACCTCCAGGCGGGGACGCCGATGAAGGACATCCCCGTCGACGCGGTCTTCATGGGATCGTGCACGAACAGCCGCATCGAAGACCTGCGCGAGTTCGCGTCGATCATCGATGGGCGCACGAAGGCACCCGGTGTCCGGGTGATGGTCGTTCCCGGCTCCGCGCGCGTGAGGCTGGAGGCCGAGGCCGAGGGACTCGACAAGATCATCACGGCCTTCGGTGCCGAATGGCGGTTCGCCGGCTGCTCGATGTGCCTCGGCATGAACCCCGACCAGCTGAGCCCGGGGGAGCGCTGCGCGTCGACGAGCAACCGCAATTTCGAGGGGCGACAGGGCAAGGGTGGCCGCACCCACCTGGTCTCGCCCCTGGTCGCGGCTGCGACGGCGGTGCGCGGCACGCTGTCCAGTCCCTCGGATCTCGAACCCGTCGAGCAGGCTGTGCCGGCCACGAGCGGAGCGGGGGCCTGACATGGAGAAGTTCACCACCCACACCGGCGTCGCCGCCCCGCTGCGCCGTTCCGCGGTCGACACCGACCAGATCATCCCCGCCGTCTACCTCAAGCGCGTGACGAAGACCGGCTTCGACGACGCGCTGTTCGCGAACTGGCGTCAGGACCCCGACTTCGTCCTCAATCAGCCCGCGTACGCATCCGCGTCGATCCTCGTCGCCGGGCCCGATTTCGGAACCGGGTCCAGCCGTGAGCACGCGGTCTGGGCGCTGCGCGACTACGGCTTCAAAGTCGTGCTCAGCACCAAGTTCGCGGACATCTTCCGGGGCAACTCCGGCAAGCAGGGACTGGTGACCGGGGTGATCACCGACACCGAGCTCGAGGCCTTCTGGGACGCGATGGCGGCCGAGCCGGGAGCCGAGATGACCGTCGACCTCGAAGCGCGAACCGCCGTACTCGGCAACCTCGAAGCTCGATTCGAGATCGACGATTACACTAGGTGGCGGCTTCTCGAGGGGCTCGATGACATCGGGCTCACCCTGCGGAACGAACACAAGATCGCAGAATTCGAGGCTCGCCGCGAGGCGTGGCGGCCACGGACGACACCCGTCCGTTGAGCCCGGACCCTTCCCACCGGAAGGGTCGGCGACAAGCGCCCCTCGAACACGCGAATGAGGTTCACCGGATGAAGACACTTCTCGACGACTCGGCCGAGCCCACGTCAGGAGAGAAGCAGATGACCGGAGAAACCCTGCGGATCACGGGCGGTCGGCCGTTGCGCGGCCGCGTCGAGGTGAAGGGCGCGAAGAACCTCGCGACCAAGGCGATGGTGGCCTCGCTCCTCGGCGAGACGACGAGCGTTCTGCGCGATGTTCCCGACATCAGCGATGTGCAGGTGGTCCGGTCCCTCCTCGAAGTGCACGGCGTGACCGTGGCGGAGGGGCCGGAGCCCGGCAGTTACACCTTCGACCCGCGAGGGGCTGTGGCGGCCCACTTCGAGGAGATCGACGCGCACGCGGGTGCCTCCCGCATCCCGATCCTGTTCTGCGGTCCGCTGCTGCACCTGCTGGGCGAGGCCCTCATCCCCGACCTGGGCGGATGCCGCATCGGAGACCGTCCGATCAACTTCCACATGGACGCGCTGCGCGCGTTCGGCGCGGTGGTCGACAAGAGCTACGAGGGCATCCGCATCACGGCACCCGACGGCCTCCACGGTGCGTCGATCGAGTTGCCCTACCCGAGCGTCGGCGCCACCGAGCAGGTCCTGCTGACCGCCGTGCGCGCGAAGGGCACGACGGAGCTGCGCAACGCCGCCATCGAGCCCGAGATCATGGACCTGATCGCGGTGCTGCAGAAGATGGGCGCGATCATCTCGTACGAGCCGAACCGTGTGATCCTCATCGAGGGCGTCGATTCGCTGCGCGGCTACGACCATCGCTGCATCTTCGATCGCAACGAGGCCGCTTCGTGGGCATGTGCGGCGCTGGCCACCGACGGCGAGATCTTCGTCGACGGCGCCAAGCAGCAGGAGATGCTCACGTTCCTCAACGTCTTCCGCAAGGCCGGGGGCTGGTTCGACGTCCACGAGGACGGCATCCTCTTCCGGCGAGACGGAGCGCTGAAACCCGTCATGGTCGAAACCGACGTGCACCCCGGCTTCATGACCGACTGGCAGCAGCCGCTGATCGTCGCGCTCACCCAGGCGGACGGACGCTCGATCGTGCACGAGACGGTGTACGAGAACCGCCTCGGATTCACCGCCGCCCTCAACCAGATGGGCGCCGACATCGTCGTGCACCCCGACGGCCTGGACACCCCGGAACGCCGCGTCCCGCGTCGCGCGCTGGAGCAGGCGGCCGTCATCAACGGACCCACGCCGCTGCGCGGGGCGGATGTCGTCGTGCCCGACCTCCGCGGTGGGTACAGCTACCTCATCGCCGCGCTCGCCGCCGACGGCGAGTCGATCGTGCGGAACGTCGACATCCTGCGCCGCGGCTACGAGAAGCTGTTCGCAAAGCTCGACGCCCTGGGCGCGGAATTCGACATCATCGGATGACCCGGTGACGTCGCCTCGCCCGCGCGCCTCGACGGAGAAGACGCGCCCCAGCATGTTCTGGCCGCTCGCTGCGATCATCGTGCCGCTGACCGGACTCCTCGCCAAGATCGAGGTCATCGACGGTCACAAGCTTCCGCGCGAGGGTGCTTACGTGCTGGCGCCGAATCACAACAGCGAGTTCGACCCGATCATCGTCGCCGTCGCGACGTGGCGCATGGGCCGCGCACCGCGCTTCCTCGCGAAGGAGAGCCTGTTCCGCGTGCCGGTGCTCGGCTGGGCTCTGCGTACGACGGGCATGGTGCCGGTCGCACGCTCCGCCTCCGCGTCGTCGTCGCGTGCGACTCTCGAGGCGTCCACCGAGATCGTGGCCAACGGCCGCGGCGTGATCGTCTACCCGGAGGGATCCCTCACCCGCGACCCCGACCTGTGGCCGATGCGCGGCAAGACCGGAGCGGTGCGGCTGGCCCTGGCCGGCGGCATCCCCGTCATCCCCGTGGCGCAGTGGGGGACTCAGCAGATCCTGCCGCGCTACGGGAAGCTCAAGCTCTGGCCCCTGCGCCGTCGGGTCCGGGTGGTCGTGGGCGATCCCGTCGATCTGACGGCCTATGCCGCGCGCGACGGGCAGGCGGCCGCCCTCATCCCCGCGACCGACGTGGTGATGGGCGAGATCTCCCGTCTGCTGGCGACCCTCCGCGACGAGCCCGCACCAGCCGACCGGTGGGACCCGAGTGCCCACGGGCAGAAGGAGACCGGACGCCTTGAGTCGTAAGCACGAGGCGACCTTGCCGCGCGTGGCGGTCATCGGCGCCGGGAGCTGGGGAACGACCTTCGGCAAGATCCTCGCCGACGGCGGCGCGCACGTGACCATGTGGGCTCGTCGCCCGGAGCTCGCCCACGAGATCGACGAAGCCAAGCGGAACAGCCAGTACCTCGCCGGCATCAACCTCCCCCGCGAGATGAGCGCGACCCCCCACCTGTCGGAGGCGGTCGAGGGCGCCGAACAGATCTATCTGTCGATCCCGAGCCAGTCGGCTCGGCAGAACCTCACGGCTCTGCGTCCGCTCGTGGCGGCGACCGATGTTCCGATCGTGTCGCTCATGAAGGGCGTCGAGCGGCGCAGCGGCCTGCGGATGAGTCAGGTCATCGAGCAGGAGCTGGTGTGCGATCCGGCGCGGATCGCCGTGGCGTCGGGACCGAACCTCGCTCTCGAGATCGCCCGCGAGCAGCCGACGGCCGCGGTGATCTCCTCGCTCAGCCAGGACACCGCCGACGCCGTCGCGCGCCGCGCCAGGAATCGGTACTTCCGGAGTTTCGTGAACACCGATGTCATCGGTACCGAGTTCGGTGGCGTGCTGAAGAATCTCATCGCGGTCGCGATCGGGATCGTCGACGGCGTGGGATACGGCGAGAACACCAAGGCGTCGATCATCACCCGCGGTCTGGTCGAGATGACCGACTTCGCGGTCGCGCAGGGCGCGCAGCCCGAGACGCTCCAGGGCCTGGCGGGCCTCGGCGACCTGATCGCCACCTGCCAGTCGCCCCTGAGCCGGAACAACACCGCCGGGCGGCTGCTCGGGCAGGGTTACAGCTTTCAGGACGTGGTCAAGCAGATGGAGCAGACCGCCGAAGGCCTGGCGTCGGTGGCTCCGGTGCTCCAGCTCGCCCGTGAGGCCGGTGTGCAGATGCCCATCGTCGAGCAGGTCAAGCGCGTGCTGGATGGCACGATGGACCCGCGCGAGATCGCGCCGCACTTGACGACCGACGACGACGACCCCCAGGGGGAGAGGACGCAGAATGGACAAGCGGGCGGTGGCGGTGCTCTTTGGAGGTCGCTCCAGCGAGCACTCGATCAGCTCCGCGACGGCGGGCGGCGTCCTCCGCGCGATTGACCGGGATCGCTTCGACGTGATCCCGGTCGGGATCACCCGTTCCGGCGCCTACGTGCTCGAGGACGACGACCCCGAGAAGTTCGCCCTCGACCCGAGCCGCATGCCCGAGGTCGTCGACAACGGCACGCGCATCGTCTGGCCGGATTCCGCCGAGACCCGTGAACTGCGGGTGCGGGATGCCGCGGGCGAGCGTTCGCTCGGGCGGATCGACGTCGTGCTGCCGATCCTCCACGGGCGATTCGGGGAGGACGGGACGGTGCAGGGGTTCCTCGAGCTCCTCGACATCCCCTACGCGGGCGCCGGAGTGCTGATGTCGGCGATCGGCATGGACAAGCACACGACCAAGAGCGTGCTGAAGGCGGCGGGCGTGCCCGTCGTGCCGTGGGTGACGGTGACCCGCGCTGATCTCGAACGAGACCGCGCGCAGATCGAGCACCGCGTGCGTGCCCTCGACCTCCCCGTGTTCGTCAAGCCGGCGCGCGCCGGATCGAGCGTCGGGGTGACCAAGGTGGCGGACCTGTCCGACCTGGACGCCGCGCTCGAGACCGCCTTCGCCGAAGATGACACGGTGCTCGTGGAGAAGGCCGTGACGGGCCGCGAGATCGAGTGCGGCGTGCTGCCCGGGCGCGACGGCGGTCTGCCGCGCGTGAGCCTGCCCGGGGAGATCGTGATCACGGGACGCGAGTTCTACGATTTCGAGGCCAAGTACCTCGGCGCGCCCGGGGTCGAACTGGTGTGTCCGGCCCAGCTCCGCGACGGCGAGATGGCCGAGATGCAACGCGTCGCGGCCCGCGCCTTCGAGGCCGTGGGCGGCGAGGGTCTCGCTCGCGTCGACTTCTTCTTCACCGGCACCGACTTCTTCGTCAACGAGGTGAACACGATGCCCGGCTTCACCCCGATCTCGATGTTCCCCGCTTGCTGGATCGCGACCGGCATGACCTACACCGACTTGATCTCCGAACTGATCGACGGCGCGCGCGAGCGCTGAGCCGACCGCTCAGGGCAGCAGCGTGTCGGTGGTCGTGCAGGAGCTCTCGGCCGGCAGCTGCTCCACGAGGGGACCGAGGGAACCGAGCACTTCGTTGGGGGAGACCGTCTCGTTGTCGACGAAGACCTCCACCGCCGGCGTGCGCCCGTAGCTCGTGATCAGGTAGGTCGGGGCCTGCGAATCGTCGACGATCCAGTCGACGCCGCCGATGGTGATGCACTGCGCCTCCGTGGGGCCGGGAGGGGTGACCCCGCACGTGAGCAGCACCGCGGCGGGATCTCCCCACGCTCCCGTCGACTGCGCGTCGGTCCACCGCCGATCCTGTCCGTCGAGCGCGTCGGGAAGGCGCACGATCACGTCGGCGCAGAGAGGGTCGTTGGCGTCGGCGGCGGGGTCGAGGGCGACCGTCGACGAGCAGCCGGCCAAGACGGCGACAGCGAGTGAGACGCCCACCGTTCCGCTGGCGATGCGGCGCGACGGACCACGGGAGGTGAGCACCCGTCCACGCTACCCGGCGATCCTGCGAGCCGCCCGCCGATAGCGTGGAGTCATGACCGACAGTCGCACCGTAGGACAGCTGGGCGAGATGCAGGTGCTCGCGCGCATCCTCGACCGCCTCGGGACCTCCGCGGCGGAAGTGGGCCCGGGGGATGACGCCGCGGTGCTCCCGCTCGCGGACCACCGGGTCGTGGCGACGACCGACACGCTCGTGCACGGGCCGGACTTCCGTCTGGCCTGGTCCAGCGGCTTCGACCTCGGGTGGAAGGCCGCGGCGGTGAACCTCGCCGACGTGGCGGCCATGGGTGCACGCCCCGTCGCGCTGCTGGTCGCGCTCGCGATGCCCGACGACACGTCGATGGACACCGTCGCCTCCCTCGCCGACGGTCTGCGGGCCGCGTGCGAGACCCTGGCGCCCGGCAGCCGCGTGGAAGGCGGCGACCTCACCGCGTCCGACACCCTGACGATCGCCGTCACCGCCCTCGGCACCCTCGAGGGTCGGGAACCGGTGCGGCGCAGCGGCGCGCACGCGGGCGACGTCGTCGCCGTCGCGGGGGAGGTCGGCCCTGCTGCGCGCGGCCTCGGCCTGCTGTTCCAGCGATTCCGTGACCGCGACGGCACGCCGGTCGCTGTCGACGAGGGCGTACTCGACGCCGCGGAGCGTTTCGATCTGTCCCGTCAGCTCCGCCCGGTTCCGCCGATCGCCGCCGGTCCCGCAGCCGCCCGCGCGGGGGCGACGGCCATGATGGACGTGTCGGACGGGCTCGTGCTCGACGCGACGCGCCTCGCGGCCGCGTCCGGGGTGACGATCGATCTTCGCTCGTCGTCGATCGGCGGGGAGTCGGAGCTGTCCGGCGGCGAGGACCACGCGCTGCTGGCCACTTTCCCGCCGCAGGCGTCACGTCCGGAGGGCTTCCGCGTCGTCGGAGAGGTGGTCCCCGCGGGAGGCGACGCCGTGCTCATCGACGGGCAGGCTCCGCGAGGTCGTGGCGGCTGGGACCCTTACGCCGACTGGGACGCCGGCAGGGGCTGATCCGATTCCCCAGCGGGCTCCGGCCGCGCCCACCAGATCGTCGTGTCGCCGTGGCGTCGGGATCGCTGCCAGCGCAGTCCCGGCGGAAGGGTCGGCTCGCCCGACCGCGTGGCGCGCTCGATCACGACGTCCGCGTCGGCGGAGAGCACTCCGGCAACGAGCGCGAGGGTCTCGGTCAGCTCCGCGTCGGGGAGGTCGTACGGCGGATCGAGGAACACGAGGTCGAACCGCTGCGACGTGCCGCGGAGGAACGCGTCGCTGCTTGACCGGTGCACCAGCGCCATCACGCCGTCCATGGCCTTGGCCACTCGTCGGGCGTTCCGCGTGGCGACGGCGGCCGCCTTCGGTGCCTTCTCGACGAGGTCTGCCGACGTGGCGCCGCGGGAGAGGCATTCCAGGCCGAGCGCCCCGGAGCCGGCGTACAGGTCGAGGACAGCCGATCCGGCGATCGCCCCGGCGGACTCGAGCGCCCCGATCAGGGATTCGCGGACCCGCTCCGAGGTCGGTCGCGTGCCGGCATCGGGGACCTCGAGGGGGATCGAGCCGGCGCCTCCGGCGATGATGCGGGTCACCGCTCCACCCTACAAAGCCGGAGGCGTCGGTGGCGGTGCCTAGACTTTCTGCCATGCCCACCCTCGACTCCCGCCTCGACGGTGTCGTCGGCACCGCGGCCAAGACGCTCGAGCGCGCGTTCGGGATGAAGACCGTGGGCGATCTGCTCGGCCACTATCCTCGGCGCTACGCCCGTCGGGGCGAGCTGACGCCCATCCTCACGCTGCCCGTGGGCGAGACGGTCACCATCGTCGCCGAGGTGCGCCGCGTCGGCGAACGGCGCATGCGCAACCGCAGCGGGAGCATCCTCGAGGTCGTGATCGGCGACGGCACCGGCGAGATGTCGCTGACGTTCTTCAATCAGTCCTGGCGCATGAAGGACCTCCGGCCGGGGCGTCGCGGCACCTTCTCGGGAAAGGTGGGGGAGTACCGCGGGTCGGTGCAGTTGACGCATCCCGCCTACGAACTCTTCGATGACATCGACACCGCCCTCATGTCGGCCGAAGCGTGGGCGAAGCTTCCCATCCCCATCTATCCGGCGACCAGCACGCTGACGAGCTGGCAGATCACCAAGCTCGTCCACCACGCCCTCGACGTGCTCGACCCCGTGCCCGACCCGCTACCCGACAGGCTTCGCGAGGCTGCTCGTCTGCTTCCGCTGGGCACCGCCATCGAACGCATTCACCGCCCGGACTTCGACGAGCAGATCGAACCAGCCCGACAGACGCTCCGCATGCACGAGGCCTTCGTGCTGCAGGCGGCGCTGCTGCAGCAGCGTCAGTTCGTGCGGGCGATGTCGGCGACCGCCCGGACATCGGGCGCACTGCTGGCCGACTTCGATGCGCGACTGCCGTTCGAGCTCACCGAGGATCAGGTCGAGGTCGGTGAGCGCATCGGCGCGGACCTCGCCGGGGCCTGGCCGATGAACCGTCTCGTGCAGGGCGAGGTCGGCTCGGGGAAGACGCTGGTGGCGCTCCGAGCGATGCTCCAGGTCGCCGAGAGCGGGGGGCAGTCCGCCCTCATCGCGCCGACCGAGGTCCTCGCCGCTCAGCATCTTCGCTCGATCACCAAAATGCTCGGCCCCGAACTCGCCCCGCGGATCATGCCGACGCTGCTCACCGGGCAGCTCTCGGCGGCGGAACGACGACGCGCAGCACTGCGCGTCGCGTCGGGGCAGTCGCTCGTCGTCGTCGGCACGCACGCCCTCCTGAGCGAGAGCACGACCTTCGCCGACCTCGGACTCGTCGTCGTCGACGAGCAGCACCGGTTCGGGGTCGACCAGCGCGAATCGTTGCGGGCGAAGGGAACCTCCCCGCACGCTCTGGTCCTCACGGCCACACCCATCCCCCGCACCGTCGCGATGACGGTGTTCGGCGACCTCGACGTCTCCACGATCCGCTCGATGCCGGCCGGACGAGCAGGCATCGAGACGCACGTGGCTCCGGTCGCCGAGCGACCGGCCTGGTTCGCTCGCGTGTGGGACCGCATCGCCGAAGAGGTGTCGCAGGGACGACAGGCGTTCGTCGTGTGCGCGGCGATCGACGCCGACGGCAGCGGAGGAGCCGTGCGCGACGGCGCCGACGCCCCCACCGTCGACCCCCTCGCTGACGCCGATGCGGCGGGCGCGGGTCCGGCGCGCACGCGATGGGGCGTCGTGCAGGTCGCAGAGCTGCTGGCGGGGCACCCGGCCTTCGCGGCGCTGCGCGTCGAGACGCTGCACGGCAAGATGCCCGCCGAGCACAAGGACGCGGTGATGCAGGCCTTCGCCCGCGGCGAGGTCGACGTGCTCGTGGCAACGACCGTCGTCGAGGTCGGCGTCGATGTGCCCAACGCCTCGACGATGGTCATCCTCGAGGCTGATCGATTCGGTGTGTCGCAGCTCCACCAGTTGCGGGGGCGTGTCGGCCGCGGCGGCGTGCCGGGCCTGTGCCTGCTCGTGACGGAGGCCGAGCGAGGCAGTCCCGCGCGCGACCGGGTCGATGCGGTGGCGCGCACCCTCGACGGATTCGCCCTCGCCGAGGTCGACCTCGAGCTGCGGGGCGAGGGAGATGTGCTCGGTGACGCGCAGTCGGGCGCGCGCACCTCGCTGCGACTGCTCCGGGTCGTCACCGACGCCGACATGATCGCCCACGCCCGCGCCGCGGCCGAGGAGGTGCTCGCAGCCGATCCGGCCCTGGAAGGACACCCCGCGCTGGAGGCGGCCCTCGCGCGGAGGGTGGGGATGGCGGAACGAGCAGCCCTCGCCAAGAACTGAGCACGGCCGCGCCGCTAGGCTGGCCGCATGAGCAGCCGTGTCGCCGTGGTCCCGGGATCCTTCGACCCGCCGACCCTGGGCCACCTCGACGTCATCCGTCGCGCCGCGGGTCTGTACGACCGGCTGCACGTACTGGTCGTGCACAATCCGGACAAGGAGGCGATGCTTCCGATCGCGCAGCGCCTGTCGCTGCTGGAGGAATCCATCGCCGAGGGCGACGTCGACGGCGACGTGGTCGTTGCGGCCTGGAGCGTCGGTCTGCTCGTCGACTACGCGGTGGAGGTCGGAGCGGGCGTGCTCGTGAAGGGCATCCGCTCACAGGTGGACGTCGCATACGAGACCCCCATGGCCATCGTGAACCGGCACCTCGCCGAGATCGAGACGGTGTTCCTGCTGCCCGACCCCGCCCACGCCATGGTGTCGAGCTCCCTGGTCCGGCAGGTGTCGGCTCTCGGCGGCGACGTGTCGCCGTTCGTACCTGCGCCGGTTGCGCGCTTCCTCGACACGGGGGCCCGCGGGATCTGACGGGATGCTCCGACCGGCCCGCCTCCCGCTTCGCACGGGTAGCATTGTCGACCGTGGTCAAGCACAGTCAGGGACCGTTCGTCCTCCCCGTCCGCGACATCACCCACCGCCCGGGTGAGATGCGCGAGTTCGAGATCGAGGTGACTGCTCCCGAGAAGTGGGGCGAGGGCCTCGTCTCGGTTCCGCAGGGTGAGCCGATCACCGTCCACGTGCGTCTGGAGTCGGTTCACGAGGGCATTCTCGTCTCCGCGGACATCGACACCGACTACCGAGGCGTCTGCGGTCGGTGCCTCACCGATGTGTCGGAACCGGTCGAAGTCGAGTTTCAGGAGCTTTTCGCGTATCCTGGATCGGAACAAACTGACTTCGAGGTTCACGACGACCACGTGGATCTTGAACCTCCGGTCAGGGAAGCGATCGTCTTGTCGCTTCCGTTCCAGCCGGTGTGTCAGCCGGACTGTCCCGGGCTCGACCCCGTGACGGGCGAGAGGCTGACGGAGCGCACGGTTCAGGAGCAGCCCGCTCCGATCGATCCGCGCTGGGCCGCGTTGCAGGACTACACCACAGACCACGACGACACCTCGCGCCCGTGAGGGCGGGCAGGTCGCCGAGAACACAGAAGAGAGTCAGCCATGGCAGGTAACCCCCCGAAGCGGAAGGTCTCCCGTTCCAACACGCGCTCACGCCGCGCGCAGTGGAAGGCCGAGGCCCCCACGCTCGTCAAGACCGTCGAGAACGGCAAGACCGTCTACAGTCGTCCGCACCAGGCGAAGGTCGTCACCGACTCGCAGGGCACGGAGCTGTTCCTGGAGTACAAGGGCCGCAAGGTCGCCGACGTCTGATCGGCCGTCGCGGCTGATCATGGCGCAGCGTGGCACGCGGGCGACGGCGTCCGACGCGTCCCTTCTCGACAAGCTCGGGGTCGATATCGACCCCGAGCTTCTGTCGCTTGCGCTCACCCACCGTTCGTGGGCGTATGAGAACGGCCAAGGACCGCACAACGAACGTCTCGAGTTCCTCGGGGACAGTGTGCTCGGCCAAGCCGTCACCGTGCGGCTGTACACCCGGCATCCCGAACTCGACGAGGGCTCGCTGGCCAAGCGTCGTGCAAGCGTGGTGTCCACCGTCGCGCTGGCCGAGGTCGCGCGCGGCATCCGGCTCGGGGAGCATTTGCGCCTGGGGGTCGGTGAAGACCGCACGGGCGGGCGGGACAAGGACTCGATCCTCGCCGACACCATGGAGGCCGTGATCGGCGCGACCTATCTGTCGACGGGTCCGGACGCGGCGACCTCCCTCGTCCTGCGGCTGGTCGAGCCGCTGCTCGCGGATCCCGAGCGCTACGGCGTCGCGATGGATCCCAAGACGGGACTCCAGGAGCTCGCCGCGAGGCTCGAGCGTCCGGCGCCGGTCTACGAGGTCGATTCCACCGGTCCCGACCACGACCGGTTGTTCACCGCCACGGTCGCCGTCGGCGATCACTCCTCGGTCGGCGTCGGGACCAGCAAGAAGCAGGCCGAGATGGCCGCGGCGCTCGCCGCGTGGCACGAGCTCAGCGCGCGTGCCTGAGCTGCCCGAGGTCGAGGTCGTCCGTGCGGGCCTCGCCCCCGCCGTCAGCGGCGCCCGGGTGGCCGCCGTGACGGTGCTCGATGACCGGGCTCTCACACGGCACCCCGGCACCGCGGCCGACTTCGAGGCGCGACTGACGGGGCGGACGATGCAGGCGGCCGCGCGCCGCGGCAAGTTCCTGTGGCTCCCGCTCCTGGCGGAGGCGCCGGAGGAATCGGTCGGCGTCGTCGCGCACCTCGGCATGAGCGGTCAGCTGCTGCTTCGTCCCGCCGGTTCGCCCCCCGAGCGTCACGAACGTGTTCGCCTCGACGTGCAGCACCCCGAGCACGGCGAGCTCGCCGTCGTGTTCGCCGATCAGCGCACCTTCGGCTCGCTCGCCTGGGACGCCCTCGTGCCGACACCGGACGCCGCGGCCGGGGGCGCCGGCTGGCCGGCCGCGACCGTTCCGACGCAGGTCGTTCACATCGCCCGCGACCCCCTCGACCCCGCGTTCGCCGAAGCGGACTTCCGGAAGGCTCTGGGCCGCAAGGGCTCCGCGATCAAGCGCGTGCTGCTGGATCAGACCGTCGTGAGCGGCATCGGGAACATCTATGCCGACGAGTCCCTGTGGGCTGCTCGCATCCATCCCGAGACGCCGGCGTTCGCATTGACCACTCGAGCCGTGCAGCGCCTGCTCTCCGAGGTTCGCGCGGTGCTGCACAAGGCCCTCGCCGAGGGTGGGACGAGTTTCGACGCGCAGTACGTGAACGTCAACGGTCAGGCGGGCTACTTCGCCCATTCGCTGAACGTCTACGGGCGCACCGGGCAGGCCTGTCCGCGCTGCGGGCATCCGGTCGTGCGGGTGTCGTTCACCAACCGCAGCAGCCACTTCTGCGCCCGGTGCCAGAGGCGCGCGTCCTGAGGTTCACGTCAGCGTCTTCTTCCAGGCGCCGTCGTACAGGACGGGGACGAATCCGAGTGCCTCGTTGATGTCGAGCATCGGCCGGTTCTCCTCGGCGTTGTAGGTCAGCACGCGCGGGGAGTCCGGCGCGATCTCGCGCCATCGCAGCAGACCGGCGCACTTGACCAGCATGCCCAGGCGGTGCCCGCGATGCGCCGCGAGTACGAGGGTGTCCTCCTGGAACGTGACCGAACCGGGAGCGGAGCCGCGCACGAGTTCGTTGAACGCGCACAGCTCACCGGTGGCGATGTGCTCTGCGGCGGTCACCAGAACGCGGTGGCCGCCGTCGAGCCACAGGGCGTCGTGCCGTTCCACGCGGGCGGCATCCCAGGCCTCTTCGTCGAAGGTCAGCGCGGCGGCGGGAACATCCGTCGACATCCGCGACTTCATCCAGGCGTACCCGGCGACGCGTTCCGCGGGAGTGGGCAGCATCCACTGCACGACCCGGTAGCCGGAGGCCGCCGCCCGGGCAGCGGTGAGCAGGCTCTGCACCCGATCCGGTGCGGCGGTGAGGTCGAAGGCGCTGCATCGCTCGATCTGCTCGAGGGTGTAGCCGTGCCGTCGATAGAAGCGCGCGGCGTGATCGAGGGGGATGCTGCCGAACCCCGTCGGCGGTGCAAGACGTTCGCCCCGAGCGTCGGGGTGGTCCGCCCACGACTGCAGGACCGTGCGCCCGTGTTCGCGCGCCGTCCTCTCGACGAGACGGTGAGCGGCCGAGCCGATGCCGCGCCCCCACGACGCCCGGATGAGTTCGATGGTCCAGAAGGCCACCGTCGACACGGCTTCGAGAGGGATGTCCACGCCGACCCGGCCGATCGCGCGTCCGTCGTCGTCGGTCACGAGCCACAGATGCCGGATCTCATACGCGTCCGGGCGGTAGTGCGGCAACAGCTCCGCAACGGTGCGGGTGTGGTCGTCGGTCCCGGACACCTCCCGGGAGACGGTGTTGCGTGCCGCCACGGTGGCGACGAAGTCCGACGCGTCGGGATCCGCCGGTGATCGGGGGATCCCGACGCGGCGGAACGAGCCGCCGTGGAAGGGGACGACCTCGGGGGTCGTGTCGGACATGATCGCTTCTTCCGTCGGGTGGTCACAGGCGTGGAACGCGCAGCAGGTAGACGCGTTCGGCCCGTCTCTCGCGTTCGGCGCGTTCGCGGCGTGCGGCGTCGCGTCGAGACAGCTGTGCAGGGTCATCGGCGACGTCGAGGCGCCGAGCGCTCCGGAGGAGCAGCCACAGGCCGAGACGCAGTTCGAGCCGATCGAGGGCGGACAGGCGGTGATCGCTCACCGCGGCGGACAGGGTTTCCCGCTCGTGCGAAGGCACGAAGGGTGCGAGTGTGTTCACGGAAGTGCACTTTCGAGTGAGGACGCGCGAATGGCGCAGAATGATCGAGCGGCAGGGAGCCTCGGGGTGAAGCGAGGTCGAGCCGGGGGTGCCGAAGCGGCGCGCACAGATGGCGCAGGGTGCGGGTGAGGCGGCGGTCAGGCGGCGACGCGCGTGACGACGTCGCGGAATCCGGCCACCGGAGCGAGACCACGGTGCGGGGAGCGGATCCCGGTACGGGTGATCGGCGCAAAAGGCGCAAGCATCTGAATCATCGGTGACCTCCTTTCCGGCTGAGACGCGATCTGGACATTAGCGCGGCGGATCCAAGACGTCAAGGGATTTCTCGGTTTCGGTGGACGACGGGCGTGTCGGATGCGATCGATGACCGTCTGTCGCGCCGACGTCACGGCGCGTCTCGGGTAGCGTGTATCGGTGATCCAGACAGGCCGGAGGACGCATCCATGCACCTGAAGAGCGTGACGCTCAAAGGGTTCAAGTCGTTCGCCCAGCCGACGACCTTCGAACTCGAGACAGGGGTCACGTGCATCGTCGGGCCGAACGGATCCGGCAAGTCCAATGTCGTCGACGCGCTCGCGTGGGTGATGGGGGAGCAGGGTGCGAAGACGCTGCGCGGCGGCAAGATGGAGGATGTCATCTTCGCCGGAACGGCCACGCGCGGTCCGCTCGGACGTGTCGAGGTGCAGCTGACCATCGACAACGGCGACGGTGCCCTGCCGATCGAGTACGCCGAGGTGAGCATCCGCCGCACCCTGTTCCGCAACGGATCGAGTGAATACGCGATCAACGGCGAGTCGTGTCGGCTCCTCGACGTGCAGGAGCTGCTGAGCGATTCGGGGCTCGGTCGCGAGATGCACGTCATCGTCGGTCAGGGCCGGCTCGACGCCGTGCTGCAGGCCTCTCCCGAAGACCGCCGCGGCTTCATCGAAGAAGCAGCAGGCATCCTCAAGCATCGGCGCCGTAAAGAGAAGACGTTGCGCAAGCTCGAGGCGATGGAGGCGAACCTCACACGCCTCAGCGACCTGGCCGGCGAGCTGCGCCGACAGCTCAAGCCGCTCGGTCGGCAGGCCGAGATCGCCAGAGAGGCGCAATCGATCGCCGCGATCGTGCGCGACGCGAAGGCGCGGCTGCTCGCCGACGACCTCGTCGCCCTGCGCACCGAGCTCGACGCGTTCGCCCGCACCGAGCAGGAGCGGCACACCGAGCGCGGAGCATTGCAGGAGCAGCTCGACGTCGTGCGTGGCCGCATCGCGCATCTCGAGGCCGAACAGCGTTCGGAAGCCGTCGACGAGGCGCGGCGCGTCGCCCACGGCCTGGAGCGTGTTCAGGAGCGCCTCCGGTCGCTCTACGCCCTCGCCGGGCAGCGCCTGTCGCTGCTGGCGGAACCGGAGCAGAGCGACATCGTCGAGGGCGCGACGGTGACCCAGGCGGCGATCGACGAGGCACGAGCCGAGATCGACGACATCGCCGCGGGCCTCGGTGACGCGCAGGACGCCGCCGAATCGGCGGGGCGCGACGTCATCCGTGCCCGCGCCGAGCTCGACGCTCTCGATGTCGACATCGCCGAGCAGAGCTCACTCGTTTCGGCGCACGACATGAAGATCACCGCGATGCGCGGAACGGCCGAGGCAGCGGATTCCGCCCTGACAGCGGTGCGCACTGCGGTCGACCGCCAGCAGAAAGCGCTCGATGCGGCACTGACCCGACGTGCCGAGGCCGAGGCGGAACTCGACGAGATCGACGTCGGCTCGGCGCCGCAGAGCGCCGTCGACGAGAACGCCGCCGCCTACGAGCGCGCTCAGCGCACCGCCGGCGATCTCGAGACCGCGGTCTCGGAGCTGCGCGACAGACTGCACGCCGCCGAGCGCGAGGGCGAAGCCCTCAGCGCACAGACCGCGGCCCTCTCCCGTGCGCTCGACGTGCGCAACGCGGCGTCGGAGCTCCTCGCCGAAGGCGCTGCCGGGCTTGTCGGCCTCGTGGGGGACGCGGTGCAGGTCACGCCGGGATACGAGGCCGCGATCGCCGCCGTGCTCGGCCCCCTCGCCGAGGGTGTTCTCGCCCAGGACCGCAGTGCCGCTTTCGACCTCGCGTCGACCCTGCGCGGTCGTGATCTCGGTGTCGTGGACATCGTCATCGCCGACGTCCGGGTTGGCGGCAGCGACCTGCCGGAGATCCCCGGCACGCGCCCCGCTCACGAGGTGGTGACGGCGCCGGCCGGCATTCAGGACATGCTCGCCCGTGTGCTGATCGCGGACGACCTCGACGCCGTGCGCGCCGTCGCCGACACTCTCGACGCGCAGCCCGCCGCGCCGCTGACGGTGGTCACGCGAGACGGCGAGGTCTTCACCGGACCGACGGTGCGTGCCGGCTCCGGTCAGGGGCGATCGCGCCTCGAGCTCGCCGCTGAACGCGACGGCGCCGCGGATCGACGCGCCGAGATCCTGGTCGTCGCCGACTCGCTGCGCGAGGCGCTCGGTGAACGGTCGGCACAGCTCGATCGCGCCCGCGCCGAGACGAAGGCGAGCCTGTCCGCGCTCCGCGAGCACGACGCCGCGCTCGCGGCCCACGCCGAGCGCGTCAATCGCGCGACGGTGCGCCAGGAGTCGGCCTCTGCCGAGTGCGAGCGGCTCACAGCCGGACTCCGTCAAGCTCAGGCTGCCGTGGAAGAGGCCGAGGCGGCTGCCCGGTCCGCACAGGAGCAGCTGACCCACGCGCTGGAGCTTCCCCGGCCCATTCTCGACGTCTCCGCGCGCGACAGCCTTCTCCTCGCGCTCGAAGAGGCCCGCGACGCCGAGATGCGCGCACGGCTCGACGTCGAGACGCTGCGGGAGCGCGTGCGAGCCGGGCAGGCACGGGTGCAGCAACTGGAGAGACAGCGTGAGCGCGAGCGAGCGGCCGCGGAGGAGGCGGCGCGGCGCGCCGTCATCCGCCGTGCGCAGCGTGAGACCGCGCAGGGGATCTCGGCCGCGCTGCCCGCGGTGCTCGACTCCGTCGACCGCTCGCTCAGTCAGGCGCGTGTCGAACTGGCCGCGGCCGAGTCCGCGCGCACGGCGCTGACGGCGGAGCTCGCCGACCTCCGCCGATCCGAAGCCTCGACGCGGGAGCGGCTCGCCGGGCTCACCGAGAGCGTGCACGGGCTGGAATTGACCATTCACGAGAAGAAGCTGCACGTGTCGAGCCTGCTGGAGCGGGTATCGAACGAGTTGGGTCTCGGCGAAGACGTCCTGGTCGGGGAATACGGTCCGGATCAGCCCGTTCCTTGCGACGTAGACCCCTCATCGAGCAGTCTCAACGCCGCGGGCGAGCAATCTGACGGTATGACGGAGGATGATATGCCGACGGTCGCATACGACCGGACGGCCCAACGGAAGCGGCTTCAGGAGGCCGAGCGGAAGCTGTCGCAGCTCGGCCGGGTGAACCCGCTGGCGCTGGAGGAGTTCGCCGCGCTCGAGCAGCGTCACAAATTCCTCGTGGATCAGCTCGACGATCTGACGCGTACCCGAAAGGATCTCGCGACCATCATCGAGGAGCTCGACGAGCGGATGCGGACCATCTTCCTCGAGGCGTTCGAGGACACGAAGGTCGCCTTCGGCGAGGTCTTCCCGATCCTCTTTCCGGGAGGAACCGGCAGCATCTCGCTCACCGACCCCGACGCGCCGTTGACGACCGGGATCGAGGTCTCCGTGCGTCCGGTCGGCAAGAAGATCGAGCGGTTGTCGCTGCTGTCCGGGGGAGAGCGCTCACTCGCCGCCGTCGCGCTGCTGACGGCGATCTTCAAGGCGCGGCCGAGCCCCTTCTACATCCTCGACGAGGTCGAGGCTGCCCTCGACGACGCGAACCTCGGCCGGCTGCTCGGCGTGTTCGAACAGCTTCGCGAGAGCAGCCAGCTCATCGTCATCACGCACCAGAAGCGCACGATGGAGATCGCCGATGCGCTCTACGGCGTCTCGATGCGTCAGGACGGCGTGTCCGCGGTCGTCGGCCAGCGCGTGCGCGACCGGGAGCGCGTCACCGCCTGATCCGTGGCGGGCTCCGGTCGCGGCGGGGCGACGCCCCTAGGCTGGGGGCATGGCAGAGAGTTCCTGGTCGCTCGGTCGCGCGCTGCGCGGCATGTTCGTGAAGCCGACGATCGACGAGACGACGTGGGACGACCTCGAGACGGCGCTGCTCACCGCCGACTTCGGTCCGGACATCACCGAGCGCATCGTCGACGAGCTGCGCGAGAAGGTCGATCGGTACCGCACCACCGATCCGAGAGACCTGCAGCGGATGCTGCGTGAGACGCTCGAGGAGCACTTCGCCCGGTTCGACACCACGCTGAAACTCACGGAGCGTCCGGCCGTCGTCCTCGTGGTCGGCGTCAACGGCGTGGGCAAGACCACCACGATCGGCAAGTTCGCCAAGTTCCTGCAGCGTTACGGACGCACCGTCGTCGTCGGGGCGGCCGACACCTTCCGGGCCGCGGCCGTCGAGCAGCTCGCCACGTGGGCCGAGCGCGGCGGCGCGACGATCGTGCGTCCCCAGCAGGAGGGTCAGGACCCCGCCTCGGTGGCGTTCCAGACGATCGACCACGCCAAGCAGACCGGCACGGAGATCGTGCTCATCGACACCGCCGGACGCCTGCACACCAAGGGTGGGCTGATGGATGAACTCACGAAGATCCGCCGGGTGGTCGAGAAGCAGGCGCCGATCAGCGAAGTGCTGCTCGTGCTCGACGCCACGACGGGACAGAACGGCGTGACGCAGGCGGAAGCGTTCCTGCAGCACGCCGGTGTGACCGGACTGGTCATCACCAAGCTCGACGGCTCCGCCAAGGGCGGTTTCATCCTCAACGTGCAGGAGCGCACCGGGATCCCGGTCAAGCTCCTCGGGCAGGGCGAGGGCATCGGCGACCTCACGGGGTTCACCCCGCACGTGTTCGCCGCGTCGCTCGTGGACTGATCCGGCGACACGACCCGCAGATCTATCGCCCGGGCGGGCGTGCTGGTTTCATGGAGGGATGGCGATCGAGCACGATTACTTCGGCCTTCTCGAGTCCGGCCCCGACGGGTCGCTCTTCTGGTCGGAGGTCGTCGAGCTCGGCGACCAGTCCGTGACCGTCGATCTCACCGCTCCCGATCAGGACGATGTCTCGCCCGCCGCGCTCGATGTCGCCGCCGCGCTCATCGCCGCCCTGGAGGCTGTCGACGCGAAGGCCCGGGGAGCGATGGTCTCCGAGCTCGGCGACCGCACCAGCGAGGTGATCGAGTACATCCTGCAGCAGCAGGAGTCGCTCGGCGACGACCTCGAGGACATGCTCGTCGACATCAGCGGTGACACCCACGTCGACATCATCCGGTCGCTGCAGATCATGAGCATGACCATCCTCGCGGACGAACTCGGCGGCAGCGATCCGTTCGCCGTGCTCGAGTACGCTCTGGATCCCGACGCGACGGACGATGTGCTGCTGGTGAACCTCGACTCCGACGGCGACGTCGTCTCGGTGACCAGCGCCGACTGACGGCTGCGGGCCCCGCGGTAGGTCGCCGAGCGCGTCAGACGGCCTGGGCGAAGCGGTCCGCGCCGGCTTCCTCGCCGATGTGCGCGAGGTGCCGGGGAAGGTCTCGTCCCATCGACCGCATGGACTGGGCCCACAGGCGCCCCGCGCGGTAGGACGAGCGCACGAGCGGACCGGCCAGCACGCCGAGGAATCCGATCCGCTCCGCCTCCGTCTTGAACGCGACGAACTCCTCCGGCTTGACCCAGCGGGCGACAGGCAGGTGCCGCGGGGACGGTCGAAGGTACTGCGTGATGGTGATGATGTCCGTGCCCGCCTCGCGGAGGTCCCGAAGCGCCTGCGCGACCTCCTCCGGCTCCTCGCCCATGCCGAGGATGAGGTTGGACTTCGTGATCAGACCGGCACGGTGTGCCCGCGTGAGCACGCCGAGCGACCGCTCGTAGCGGAAGGCCGGACGGATGCGCTTGAAGATGCGCGGCACCGTCTCGACGTTGTGGGCGAACACCTCGGGGCTGCTCGAGAAGACCTCGTCCAGCTGGTCGGGATCCCCGTTGAAGTCGGTGGCGAGGATCTCGACGCCGGTGCGCGGATTCCGCTCGTGGATGGCTCGGACCGTCTCCGCATGCAGCCACGCACCACCATCGGGCAGGTCGTCGCGGGCGACCCCCGTCACGGTCGCGTATCGGAGGTCCATCCTCGCGACGCTCTCGGCCACGCGCCGCGGTTCATCCGTGTCGTAGTCGGCGGGCTTGCCGGTGTCGATCTGGCAGAAGTCGCAGCGTCGCGTGCACTGGGAGCCGCCGATGAGGAAGGTCGCCTCGCGGTCTTCCCAGCACTCGTAGATGTTCGGGCACCCGGCCTCCTGGCAGACGGTGTGCAGCTCTTCGGTCTTCACGAGCGAGTGCAGCGCGGAGTACTCCGGTCCCATCTTCGCGCGCGTCTTGATCCACTCCGGCTTGCGCTCGATCGGCGTCTGCGCGTTGCGCACCTCGAGCCGCAGCATCCTGCGCCCGTCGGGTCGGGTCGCGGCACTGTCGCCGCTCGTGGGTGCGCAGCCGGTCATGCCGCCACCTCCGCGTAGGTGCTCGTGAGGTGCCGGATGACGGTGGCGACGATGTCGCGCGGACTGGTCACCACTCCGGAGGCTTCGCTCACTGTCGTGACGCCGGCGTCGGTGATCCCGCACGGAATGATGCCCTGGAACGGCGCGAGCGAGTTGTCGCAGTTGATCGCGAACCCGTGCATCGTCACTCCGCGCTCGACGCGCACGCCGATCGCGGCCACCTTGTCGTCGCCGAGGGGCCGCCGCACCCAGACCCCGCTCCGTCCGGTCACCTGCCGCCCTTCGACGCCGTGCT
This sequence comes from Microbacterium sp. UBA1612, assembly GCF_002321605.1. Classification (NCBI taxonomy): domain Bacteria; kingdom Bacillati; phylum Actinomycetota; class Actinomycetes; order Micrococcales; family Microbacteriaceae; genus Microbacterium; species Microbacterium sp. UBA1612. Next base: position 138,877 of record NZ_DCMW01000025.1, on the reverse strand, counting down.
CGGCCAGCGCGTCGATGAGGAGGCGCTCGAGGCGCCGTACGTGGGCGACGACGTCGACGGGGTCGGGGAGGCGCACGATGGGATACCCGACGAGCTGACCGGGTCCGTGCCACGTGATCTTCCCGCCGCGGTCGACGTCGATGACCGGCGTGCCGTCGGTCGGGCGCTCGTGTGCCGCGGTGCGGGTGCCCGCGGTGTAGACGGCCTCGTGCTCCAGCAGCAGCACGGTGTCCGGGCGCGTGCGATCGACGACATCGGCGTGCACGCGTCGCTGCAGCTCCCACGCGTGGCGATAGGGCATGAGGTCGGGGGCGAGGCCCAGGGTCAGGATGTCGGGCATCACGAACCTTCCTGGAATGTTGGAACGCGTCCAACAATACCCGCGCTGCGATCAGCGGGCGGCGACACGCGCGTGCATGCGTCCGCGTCGATAGCGTGGACCCGTGGACAGTGGAGCGCGCGTCGGCCGGCCCAAGGCGTCTTCACGAGAGACACTCGCCGAAGCGGCCTGCGAGCTCTTCCTCGAACAGGGCTTCGCGGCGACGTCGATCGTGGACATCACACGGCGCGCGGGCGTCAGCCGGTCGAGCTTCTTCAACTACTTCGCCTCCAAGTCCGACATCCTGTGGAGCGGGTTCGACGAGCGGCTCGACGTGGTCGCGCGTTCGTTGAGCGACGGCGTCGAGGTGGATGCCGCGCTCCGCTCCTTCGCCGAGGCGTTCGCGCCGGACAGTCTCGCGCTCGGGATCGTGAATGCGGCGATCATGGGTATCGAGAGCGATCTCGAGTCCGAACGCGCCCGCCGCCAGCTGCGGCTGAGCGGTCTGATCGCGGACCGGCTTCGCGCTCCGGGGGACGATTCCGCCGCCGCGGACATCGACGGGGCGGCGCGCGCGGCCGCCATCTTCAGCGCCGTATGGCGGTGGGCCGGGTCGGGCCCCGGAACGTCATCTCTCCCCGACGAGGTGACGGCGGCGCTGGCGCTCGTGCTGCCGCGCTGACCCGCCGCGGACGCGTAGAATCGGTGGATCATGGCGACTTTCGGCACTCTCTCCGACCGGCTCACCGAGACCTTCCGCAACCTCCGCACCAAAGGGAAGCTCACTCCCGCGGACGTCGACGGCACCGTCCGCGAGATCCGTCGTGCGCTGCTCGACGCCGACGTGGCGCTGACGGTCGTCAAGGATTTCACCGCGAAGGTGCGCGAGCGCGCGCTGGGCGACGAGGTGAACCGGGCCCTGAACCCGGCGCAGCAGGTCGTTCAGATCGTCAACGAGGAGCTCGTGGCCATCCTCGGCGGTCAGCAGCGTCGCCTCGAATTCGCGAAGAACCCTCCCACCGTCATCATGCTCGCGGGGCTCCAGGGCTCGGGAAAGACCACCTTCGCCGGCAAGCTCGCCAAGCGGCTCGAGAAGGACGGCCACACCCCGCTCCTGGTCGCGTGCGACCTGCAGCGCCCGAACGCCGTCAACCAGCTGCAGGTCGTCGCCGAGCGAGCAGGGGCCGCGATCTTCGCCCCGGAACCGGGCAACGGCGTCGGCGACCCGGTCGCGGTCGCGCGCGCCGGCGTCGAGACGGCGCGCCGTCAGCAGCACGATGTGGTCATCATCGACACCGCCGGACGGCTGGGTGTCGATGCGCAGCTGATGAAGCAGGCCGCCGACATCCGCACCGCGACCCGACCGGACGAGGTGCTCTTCGTCATCGACGCGATGATCGGCCAGGACGCGGTCAACACGGCCAAGGCCTTCCAGGACGGGGTCGACTTCACCGGCGTGGTGCTGTCCAAGCTCGACGGCGACGCGCGCGGCGGTGCCGCGCTCTCGGTGGCCTCGGTGACCGGTCGCCCGATCATCTTCGCCTCGACGGGAGAGGGGCTCGATGACCTCGAGCCCTTCCACCCGGACCGCATGGCCAGCCGCATCCTGGACCTCGGCGACATCCTCACCCTGATCGAGCAGGCGCAGCAGACGTTCGACGAAGAGGAAGCGCGCAAGGTCGCCGACAAGATCGCGACGGAGCAGTTCACCCTCGAAGACTTCCTCGAGCAGATGCAGCAGTTCAAGAAGATGGGCTCGATGAAGAAGATGCTCGGGATGCTCCCGGGCATGGGCCAGATGAAGCAGCAGATCGACGACTTCGATGAGCGTGAGATCGATCGGACGGAGGCGATCATCCGGTCGATGACGCCGGGCGAGCGCCGCAATCCGAAGGTTCTCAACGGCTCCCGACGCCTGCGCATCGCGCGCGGGTCGGGGATGACGGTCACCGACGTCAACCAGCTCGTCCAGCGCTTCGACCAGGCTGCCAAGATGATGAAGACGGTCGCTCGGGGAGGTGTTCCGAACGTCCCGGGCATGGGGCCCATGGGGGGCAAGCCGGGTGCTTCAGCCAAGCGCGGCGGCGGCAAGAACTCCAAGAAGAAGAGCGGATCGCGCTCGGGGAATCCGGCCAAGCGTGCGGCCGAGAACGCGGGGGTCGCCGCCTCGGAGGCGACCGGTTCGGGATTCGGCCTGGGTGCCGGCAGGGACATGCCCAGTGAGGCGGATCTTGCCGAGCTGCAGAAGATGCTCGGCAAAGGCTGAGATCAGTCGCGCATCGCGGCGAGGTGCTCGCGGAGGGTCGGCCCTCCGCGGAACTCGCGGATGAGATGCTGCACGACCTCGCGCAGATCACCGCCGGCGGCATCGGCCACGACGAGCTGACGCGACGAGCTCGCGCCCTCGGCGATGATCCGGTTCACGCCGGCGTACTCCTTGGCGCACTTGAGCTCGACCGCGATCTCCGCGTGCCGCTCCAGCGTCTCCATCAGGTGCTCGCGGACGGGCACCTGCGTGCCGTCGGGGGCGACGATCACCTGAGCGTCCAGTCCGTATCGGGCAGCCCGCCACTTGTTCTCGCGCACGAACCACGGCTGGATCATCGTGAGCTCGCGCCCTTCGTCGAGCTCGCGCGAGAAGTGCTCGACGAGAACCTGGGTGAGGGCGGCCACGGCGGCGAGTTCGGGAAGCGTCGACATGCCGTCGCACGCGCGCACTTCGATGGTGCCCCAGCGTGGTGCGGGCCGGATGTCCCACCTCACCTCCGTCGCATCGGCCATCACGCCGGTGCGGACCATGTCGTCGAGATAGGCCTCGAACTCCGCCCAGTCCCGCAGCGGCCAGGGCAGACCCGCCGTGGGCAGCTGCTGGAACACCAGCGCACGGTTCGACGCGTAGCCCGTTCGATCCCCGGCCCAGAAGGGGCTCGAGGCGGAGAGGGCCTGAAGGTGGGGGAGATACACCGAGAGCGCGTTCATGATCGGCAGGACCTTGGCGACGTCATCGATGCCGACGTGCACGTGGATGCCCCAGATCATCATGTTGCGCCCCCACCACTGCGTGCGCTCGATGAGCTCGTGATAGCGGGTCTTGTCGGTGATCTCCTGGTCGTACCACTGCGCGAACGGGTGGCTCCCCGCGCACATCAGCTCGACCCCGAGCGGATCGGTGATGCTGCGCACCGTCTCGATCGCGTCGGCGATGTCGTCCACGGCGGCAGCGACCGTCTGGCCGACGCCGCTGGTGAGCTCGAGCGTGTTCGTCAGCAGCTCCTGGGTGACGGTGAACCGTTCGAGCGCCGTGTCCTCGGGGAGGGCGGCGAACACCTCCGGGGCACGCGGCACCAGGTCGCCGGTCCGCCGATCGGCGAGCATCAGCTCCCACTCGATGCCGACCGAGGAGCGCGCGGATGTCGCGAAGGGCACCGTCATGCCGTCATCCTGCCACGCCGCTGCGGGCGCGGATCAGAATGTCGGGGGAATCAGTGCGGCGCGCCGAGCTCGATCAGCAGAACGCCCCCGGCGATGGCGATGATCCCGAGGCCCATCACCCACGTGAAGGGCTCCTTGAAGAGCACGCGCGCCAGGACCGCGGTCAGCGCGACCCCGCAGGCGGACCAGATACCGTATGCCACACCGACCGGCATGCCGTTCGCCAGACAGAGGAACAGCAGAGTGAAGGCCAGGACATAGGAGACGACCACGGGCGCGATCCAGACGCGCTTCTTGAAGCCCTCCGATGCGCGCAGCGACATCGTGCCCGTCACCTCGAAGACGATCGCTCCCGCGAGGAGCAGCCAGGTCATCGTCGTCCCTCCCTCGTGTCGGCTGCTTCGGCCGTGGCCGTCGCGATCGGACCGGTCGCCGGCGCCTGCCGCGAGTGGGTGCTCGCACCCATCTCCACCAGCAGCACCCCGCCGATGACGATCGCGATCCCGAGACTCATGAGCCAGGTCAGCGGGTCGCCGTAGAGCAGTGCGGCCAGCACGGCGGTCAGCGCGACACCCGACGCGGCCCAGACGCCGTAGGTCAGGCCGATCGGGGCTCCCGCGCGCAGCAGCAGAGCCAGACACAGGAAGGCGCCGCCGTAGCCGAGAAGGACGAGGACGATCCAGCCGGCGTGGTCCACGAGCTGTCGCAGCGAGAGAGTCGCCGACACCTCCAGCACGATGGCGCCGACGAGGTACAACCATTTGGCCATGGGGGAGACTTTCGGGCGGGGGCGGGTTGACCCGCTCACCCTAGCGGACCCTTGCCGGAGCGGCCGTCGGCGCGGTTCGCGACGCCGCGCAGGATCTGGCAGAATAGAGGGTCGGACCCGGCGCTCGACCCTCTATCCAGCGCCGTGGACCGTTCCAGAGCTTCCGCCGGGTGTGCACCCCACGCTCCAGGCGATCGGTTCGTTCGCTTTCACTCATTCAGGAGAATCGTGGCTGTCAAGATCCGCCTCAAGCGCCTCGGAAAGATCCGTGCGCCCTATTACCGCATCGTCGTGGCCGACTCGCGCACCAAGCGCGACGGTCGTGTCATCGAAGAGATCGGCAAGTACCACCCGACCGAGGAGCCCTCGTTCATCGAGGTCGACTCCGACCGCGCCCAGTACTGGCTCGGCGTCGGCGCTCAGCCGACCGACCAGGTGCGTGCCATCCTCAAGCTCACGGGCGACTGGGGTCGTCACCAGGGTGACAAGGACGCCGTTTCGACAGTGAAGACCGCCGAGACGAAGGCAGCATTCGAGGTCGACGCCGACAAGAAGTCGGTCATCAAGCCCAAGGTCGAGAAGAAGGCCGAGGAGCCCGCCGCCGACGCTGCCGAGGACGCCGCGGCGTCCGACGAGTCCGCCGAAGCGTAATTCCGTGCTCGCCGCCGCGCTCGAACACGTCGTCAAGGGGATCGTCGATCACCCCGACGACGTCCGCATCGTCTCCTCCTCGTCGTCACGAGGGGATGTCCTCGAGGTGCACGTGCACTCCGATGACCGCGGACGCGTGATCGGGCGCGGCGGACGCACCGCCAAGGCGCTGCGCACGCTCATCACCGCGCTCGCCGATGGCCGCCGTGTGCGGGTCGACGTCGCGGATGACTGACGTGGCCCCCTCCGGTGACGCCCGCCCGCCGGTCGGCTCCAAAACGCAGTTGCGCGTCGGTCGCCTCGTCAAGGCGCACGGCCTGAAAGGCGCGCTCAAGCTCGAGCTGTACACCGACGACCCCGACGGACGCTTCGTGCCGGGGGCGACGTTCACCCTCCAGGTTCCCGAGTCCTCGCCCTGGCATGGGAAGCCGCTGACCGTGCGCGAGTTCCGCTGGATGAACTCCCATCCCGTCGCCTTCTTCGAGGGCGTCGACGACCGCACCGCCGCCGAGGAGCTCGTCCGCGCGATTCTGTGGATCGACGAGGCCGCCGCCTCCGACGAAGAGGACGCGTGGTACGACCACCAGCTGGTCGGACTCGACGTCGTGCGAGACGGTGCCGTCGTCGGTCGCGTGGCGCGCGTCGACCACCTGCCGTCGCAGGACCTTCTCGCGGTCCTTCTCGCCGACGAGACGGAAGTGCTCGTTCCGTTCGTCAAGGCCATCGTGCCCGAGGTCGATCTCGCGGCAGGCCGGGTGCGGATCACACCGCCGGCGGGTCTGTTCGAGGAGCTGCCCCCCGAAGCCGACGAGGCACTCGGCGGCGAGGTTCCCGAGGCCCGCACCGAGCAGGAGTGATCACGGCATGCGCATCGACATCGTCACGATCTTTCCGGCGTTCTTCGATGTGCTCGATGTCTCGCTGATCGGCAAGGCCCGCGCGCGGGGACTCCTCGACGTGCGCGTGCACGACCTCCGCTCCTGGACTCGCGATCGTCATCGCACCGTCGACGACACCCCTTACGGCGGGGGTGCCGGCATGGTGATGAAGCCGGAGCCGTGGGGTGAGGCGCTCGACGAGATCCTCGAGGAACGGACCGCCCTCATCGTTCCGTCGCCAGCGGGGGAACGGTTCTCGCAGTCGCTCGCTCGCGAGCTGTCCGCCGAGGGCCACCTCGCCTTCGCGTGCGGCCGGTACGAGGGCATCGACCAGCGTGTCATCGATCACTACGCCGCGCGAGGGCGCGTGCGTCTCGTGAGTCTCGGCGACTACGTGCTCAACGGTGGCGAGGTGGCCGCGATGGCCATGATCGAGGCGACGACGCGCTTGATTCCGGGCGTCATCGGCAACCCCGGCAGTCTCGTTGAGGAGTCGCACGAAGAGGGGCTGCTGGAATACCCGATCTACACCAAGCCGCCGGTGTGGCGCGGTCTCGAGGTGCCGGAGATCCTGCTCAGCGGCAACCACGGCGCGATCGCGCAGTGGCGGCTCGCGCAGAGCGTCGAGCGCACGCGCGCTCACCGTCCCGACCTGCTCTGAGCCCGAGCCGGCGAGGCGAGGTCAGTCGACGCCGAGGTGCGACCGGTCGGTGAGGACGACAGGTCCGGCGTCGGTGATCGCGATCGTGTGCTCGGAGTGCGCGCCGCGCGAGCCGTCGGCGCTGCGCAGGGTCCATCCGTCCTTGTCGGTGACCAGCTTGTCGGTGGACTGCAGGAACCACGGCTCGAGTGCCAGCACGAGTCCGTCGCGAAGCGGGTATCCCCGGCCGGGCTTGCCGTCGTTGGGCACGTGCGGGTCGCCGTGCATCTCGCGGCCGACGCCGTGTCCGCCGAAGTCGGTGTTGATCGAGAGGCCGTCGGCGCGCGCGACCTCGGCGACCGCGTGGGAGATGTCGCCGATGCGATTCCCGACGGTCGCGGCGCCGATGGCGGCCTCGAGGGCGCGCCGGGTGGTGTCGATGAGGGCGAGGTCCTCGTCGCGCGCAGAACCGACCACGAAGGACACGGCCGAGTCGGCCACCCAGCCGTCCACGGCGACGGCGAAATCGAGCGTGACGAGGTCGCCGTCGCGCAGGTCGTAATCGAAGGGGAGCCCGTGCAGCACCGCGTCGTTGATCGAGGTGCAGATGACCTTGCCGAACGGGCTCGCGCCGAAGGAGGGGTGGTAGTCGATGTAGCACGACGTCGCACCGGCCCGCCGGATGAGGTCGTGAGCGCGTCGGTCGATCGTGAGCAGATTCGTCCCCACTCTGGTGTCTTCGCGGAGCGTCGCCAGGGTCTCGGCGACGAATCGGCCGGCCGGCCGCATCGCGTCGATCTCGGCCGGAGTGCGCAGTTCGATCATCGGGGTCCTTTCGCGGGGCGGTCTCCATTCTCTCCGATACGTCGACCGCGGGCTGTGAGGATGCCCATCATCGCCGTACGTGCCCCGCCACCGAGCGCGGCGCGGCGTACCATCGGGGGCATGTGGCTCCGTCGCGGATTCTTCGCGTGGCTCCTCCCCGCCGCGTTCGTGCTCCCCGTATGGCTCCTGGTGGGCTGGGGCGTGTTCGATGCGAGCGGATGGGCGTTCCTGTGGGTGCTGTTCCTGGCCATCCCCTCGGTGTTCGTGGGGCAGCTGATCCTCACCCTCCTCGTGCGGGCGCGGGGCACGGTGCGTGCTGAGCGCGCCGTGTCGTGGTGGGACGTCGGCGGGTTCGCCGTCTGGCACCTGCTGATCGTGTCGCTCGGCTTCTTCGACCCCGCGTGGTGGGCCCCCGTCATGGTGCTGACCCTGTTCGTCGCGGCAGGGCTGTTCTGGCTCCAACTCTGGCAGCTGTGGCGGGAGGCGCGTCCCGCGGCGGTCTACTTCCGCACCGACCCTTCGGTGCAACGCGGAGCGGGCTCGGCGGGGGAGAATGCCTCCCGGACCGGCGGCGCGGAACCGGACGTGTTCGTCATCGCGGAGACCGACGCCCAAAGCCCGCCCGACGCGAGCCGGCGCTGAGTCCGCACGTTTTGGCCGGGGACGGTATCCGTGGCAGAATTGTCGTTTGTGCCCTGACCTGCTCTGCCTCAGGGGAGCCGGCGCCGGAGACATCCGAGGCGCTCGGGCACACACCATCCTTTTTTCCGAATATCGCGCGGTCGACCTGTGGCGGCTGCAGAGAGACACGATCATGCAGATCCTCGACTCCGTCGACGCGGCTTCGCTCCGCTCCGACATTCCCGACTTCGCTCCCGGTGACACCGTCAAGGTGCACGTCAACATCACCGAGGGAAACCGCTCGCGCATCCAGGTGTTCCAGGGCGTCGTCCTCGGCCGCCAGGGCGACGGCGTGCGCGAGACCTTCACGGTCCGCAAGATCAGCTTCCAGGTGGGCGTCGAGCGCACCTTCCCGGTGCACAGCCCCGTGATCGACCACATCGAGATCGTCACCCGCGGTGACGTGCGTCGCGCGAAGCTCTACTACCTCCGCAGCCTTCGCGGCAAGAAGGCCAAGATCAAGGAGAAGCGCGAGAACTGACGCTTCGCCCTCACGAAGCCCCCGGCGGTCGACGCCGGGGGCTTCGTCGTTCACTTCGGCGGCGACGCGCGGGCTCCGACGGCACCCGCGACCGGCGGAGATGTGCGAACCTGGAAGAACCCGTCCGCGAGGGCGGCGCGGAGGGGAAAAGAGCGACATGACGACCGAGAAGACCGGGACGCCGCCGTCAGGGGCACCCGAGGAAGCGCCGGCCGATCGCTCGGGGTCGCGAGGGCGAGGCTGGCTGACTTTCCTGCGTGACGTGGTGATCATCATCCTCGTCGCGCTTCTGGTGTCGTTCCTCGTCAAGACCTTCCTGGTCCGCTCGTTCTACATCCCCTCCGGCTCGATGGAGGACACGCTCGAGATCGACGACCGCATCCTCGTGGATGAGATCACGCCCCGGTTCGGAGAGTACGAGCGCGGTGACGTCGTCGTCTTCGCCGACCCCGGCGGGTGGCTTCCCCCGAGCGACGCACCCGACCGAGGGATGCTCGTGGACATGGGCGAGTGGCTGCTGTCGCTCATCGGACTGGCGGCGCCCGACAGCGATGACCACCTCGTCAAACGCATCATCGGTCTGCCCGGCGACGAGGTCGTCTGCTGCAACGACGTCGGCCAGATCACCGTCAACGGGGTCGCCATCGACGAGACCACCTACCTGAAGCTGCCCACGCCGGATTCGCCCGCGTCCGCCGACGATTTCGATGTCGTCGTTCCCGAGGACAGCCTGTGGGTGCTCGGCGACAACCGCTACCGCTCGAAGGACAGCCGCTACAACCAGGACCAGCCGGGAGAGGGCTTCGTGCCGCTGGAGAACCTGGTGGGTCGGGCGTTCCTCATTACGTGGCCGTTCGATCGGTTCGGCACCCTCGACTTCCACCACGAGGTGTTCGCGGGGGTTCCGGACGAGCCCGCGGCCGACGAGGAGGAGTCGGTCGAGTGACCGTCGCCGTTCCTCGTCTCACGCTCGAGCGGCGGCTGCTGCGCGAGCACGCGCTCGTGATCGCGTGCGACGAGGTCGGTCGCGGAGCGCTCGCGGGCCCGGTGGCGGTGGGCGCCGCCGTGGTCGACGCGGGGCGCTCTCGTCGACGCGTGCCGGAGGGGCTGCGGGATTCCAAGCTCGTCCCCGAGGCTCGCCGGCCCGAGGTGGCGGCGCGCGCTGCATCGTGGGTGTCGGCGAACGCCGTCGGATGGGCCACCGCGGCGGAGATCGACGAGGTCGGGATCATCCGCGCGCTCGGCCTCGCCGCGCTGCGCGCGATCGGCGATCTGCGCGCCCAGGGGGTCGTCCCCGAGGAGGCGATCGTGATCCTCGACGGCAATCACGACTACATCACCCCGGCCGGAGGCGCCGGCCTGTCGGTCACACCGGTGATCAAGGCAGACCGGGATTGCGCAAGCGCCGCGGCGGCTTCGGTCATCGCCAAGGTGGCCCGTGACGGTCTCATGACCGGGCTGCACGACGCTTTGCCCGCCTACCACTGGGCGCGCAACAAGGGCTACGCCAGCCCCGATCACCGGGAGGCGATCCGCCGGCACGGCATGAGCCCCCACCATCGTGCGTCGTGGTCCATCGCGAGTGCTCCGACCCTGTTCTGAGCCGCGCCGGGACGTCAGTCCCAGTCGAGGTAGTCCTCGATCGGCCAGGCCGTCTCGCCGACGTGAGTGAGGGGGAAGAGGTCGGCCGCGCCGTCGATCGTCACGAGGCTGACCCGCTCCGGGGCCGCGGCGCGCAGGGTTTCGCCGTTCGCCGGAGGCATCACGCGGTCGGCTGACCCTTGGAGAGCGAGCACCGGGATCCCGGGCGCGAGAGTCGCGGCGCCGATCTCCGCAGACGCGGCGCGGGCGGCGCGCTGCAGAGCCATCCGCTCCCGGTCGTAGGCGTTCTCGGGGATCTCGGACGTGGGGGACACCTCCACGGGCGCCTCGCCCTCGACGGCGAGCAGCAGCACGCCGGCGGCACGCGCGGGATGGTTCAGGGCGACCGTCCGCGCGACGGTGCCGCCGAACCCGTGTCCGCCCACCCACGGCCGTGTCATGCCCACGTGATCCATCACGTCCACGACGTCCTGCGCGAGATCGTGGAGCGTCGGCGCCGGTACGGCGTCGTTCGGCCGGCGGCAGCCGATCCTCACCACGCGGAAGTCCTCTTCGCCGAGGGCCTCCGCCAGCAGGCCGAGATAGCCGAGCCGGAGTCCGGCGCCGGGCAGGAGCACGAGAGCCGGTCCGTCGCCGTGGTCGTCGGCGTAGGGGACGGCGCGTCCGTCCGGTTCGAAGATCTCGGTCTCAGCCACGGTTATGGAGTCCTTTCAGCGGGTGCGGGATGTGCCGCGCACACCACGCTACGGGAATCGACCTGATGATCCGGACCACGTGATCGCGCGGTCTCGGCGCGGCCGTCACGACCGTAGGATGGGGGGATCATGGATGACGAAGTCTTCGAGGACTACGACCGCGAACTCGAGCTTGCCCTGTACAAGGAGTATCGCGACGTCGTCTCCCAGTTCCAGTACGTCATCGAGACGGAACGGCGGTTCTACCTCGCCAATGACGTCAACGTCGTGCGCCGCGACAGCGAGCACGACTTCTATTTCGAGATCACGATGACCGACGTGTGGGTGTGGGACATCTATCGCGCCGACCGCTTCGTCAAGTCCGTGCGGGTGCTGACCTTCAAGGACGTCAACGTCGAAGAGCTGACGCGACGGGACTTCCGGCTGCCGGACGAGCTCTCCCTCGACAGCTGACTTCCGGGCGGAGCGGGGCCTGTGAGTCCGCCGGTCCGTCCACAGATCGCCCGGATGTGCCGCGCGGCGATGCCTGAGGCGGACAGGGTCGTCTCATGGCGATCAAGGACGACCTCGGGCGTGCCGGTGAGCAGGCCGCGCACGATCATCTCGTCGCGCTCGGCTTCGTGGTTCTCGATCGCAACTGGCGCTGCGGGCAGGGCGAGATCGACATCGTGGCCCGCGAGGCGGGCGAACTCGTCATCGTCGAGGTGAAGACGCGCAGGAGCACCGGATTCGGGCATCCTTTCGACGCGATCGACGAGCGCAAGCGGAGTCGCCTCTGGCGCCTGGGGCGCGCGTGGGCGGCGGCCCATCCGGAGCCGTCCCGGGGGCTCGCCCTTCGGACGGATGTGATCGGCGTGACGGGTTCCCCTCCGGGCCGTGCACGTATCGAGCATCTCCGCGATCTGCGCTGACCGTTCCTGTCCTGCCCTCCCCAGCCTCGTCACGAGGCCGTTCATGCACGGCCGAGCAGATTCGCTCCGCGGCCGGTGTCGCGAGGGCGCAGTCTCGGGGCATGACACGCTCCTCCCTCCGCCCGCCGGTCCCGGCATGACCGTCGCTCGCACCTGGGCCGTCGCCCTCAACGGGGCGGTCGGCTCGATCGTCGAGGTCGAGGCCGACCTGTCCAATCAGACGCCCGACATGCGCATCATCGGGCTCCCCGACAAGGCTCTCAACGAAGCGTCGCGTCGCGTGCACAACGCGTGCGAGAACAGCGGTCTGCCCCTGCCTCGACGGCGGCTCACGGTGAACCTGTCGCCGGCGAACCTCCCCAAGCACGGATCGGCGTTCGACCTCGCGATCGCCGTCGCCGCGATCGCGACCGAGACCGATCTCGATGTGGGGTCGGTCTCGGCCACGGTGCACGTCGGCGAAGTGGGACTCGACGGGCGGCTGCGGCCGGTGCCGGGGGTGCTGCCCGCGGTCGTCGCGGCCACGCGGGCCGGCTTCGCCCGCGTGGTGGTTCCGCATGCGAACGGCCCGGAGGCGCGTCTCGTCCACGGTATCGAGGTGCGCGCTGCCACGACGCTCGCGGAGGTCGCTGCCCTCCACGGCGCCGGGGTGGACGTCCCCGACTGCGAGCCGGTGGCGAACGGGCGCCCGACCGACGACGTGCGCTCCGATGCCCGGCACGACCTCGCCGACGTCATCGGCCAGAACGACGCGGTGGAAGCGCTCGTCGTCGCAGCCGCGGGTGGCCACCATCTCCTCATGACGGGGCCGCCCGGAGCGGGCAAGACCATGCTCGCCCGACGGCTGCCCGGGATCCTGCCTCCACTGGACGACGAGGCGGCGCTGGCTGTCGCATCGATCCGCTCACTGGGAGGCGGAACCATCCGGTCGCTTCCGCGCGTAGCGCCGTTCGAAGCCCCGCATCACAGCGCGAGCTCGGCGGCCCTCGTCGGAGGTGGAAGTCGCGTGATCCATCCGGGCGCCGTGGCACGAGCGAGTGAGGGGGTGCTGTTCCTCGATGAGGCGGGCGAGTTCAGCGGTCACGCGCTGGACGCGCTTCGACAGCCGCTGGAGAGCGGTGAGATCGAGATCCACCGGTCGGGAGCGGTCGCGAGCTTCCCGGCGCGCTTCCAACTCGTCCTCGCGACCAACCCGTGTCCGTGCGGCGGGTACGGCATTCCGGGTTCGTCGTGCACATGCCCGCCGATGGCGATCCGTCGCTACCTGCAGCGCCTTTCGGGACCGCTGTTGGACCGCATCGACATCGAACTGACCCTGCGCCGCGTCTCGGTGGCGCAGCGGCGCGCGAGCGGTGAGGGGATGAGCACCGAGACGGCGCGTGAGCGGGTGCGCGAGGCGCGAGACCGGGCGGCGCACCGGCTTCGGGAGACCGAGTGGCGGCGCAACGCGCAGGTCGCCGGACCGTGGCTGCGCGAGGGCCCGGCTGCGCCGGATGCTGCAGCTCGCCGGCCGCTCGACATCGCGCTGCAGCGTGGCGCGCTCACGCTCCGCGCCTACGACCGCGTGCTGCGCGTCGCGTGGAGTCTGGCGGATCTCGCGGGCAGGCCGCGCCTCGGCCTCGACGACATCGGACGTGCCCTCTACCTGAAGAAGGGAATTGCTTCATGACGGACTACGACCTCACCCCGACGGCGATCCGAGACGCGCTCGGACCCTTCGGCGAGGGTCTCGATGACGAGGCGGCGGTGGAGATGTACGCCCGCGTCGCGTGGTCGCACGTCGCCGAACCGGGCGATGCCGACGCCGGTGCATTGATCGGTGCGCTCGGCCCGGCTGTCGCGCTCGACACCGTCGCCAGTTCGGTGCCGACGCCTGTCGGGGAGCTCGACGGGCTGGCCGCGCGCCACGCGTGGGCTCGGTGGCGGCCTCGCCTCGACGGCGACGCGGTCTTCCGTTCCTTGCGGGCGGCGCACCGCATCGGGGCGATGCTGATCACGCCGGCTGCGTCCGACTGGCCGGAGAGTCTGAACGACCTCGGTGCACACGCGCCCGTGGCGGTCTGGGTGCGGGGAACCGTCGACGCGTGGCGCTCGACGGCGGTGGCGATCGTCGGAGCCCGCGCGGCGACCTCCTACGGCGAGCACGTCGCCGCCGACCTCGCCGCGGGCATCGGCGCGTATGGCGGCGCCGTGGTCTCGGGCGCGGCCTACGGCGTCGACGGAGCCGCGCATCGGGCGGCGCTCGCCGTGGGTTCGCCGACGGTCGCCTTTTTGGCCGGTGGCGTCGATCGCGCCTACCCGAGAGGCAACAGCGCGCTGATCGAGCGCATTGCCGAGGTCGGGGCGCTCGTGAGTGAACTGCCACCGGGCGCAGCTCCCACGAAGTGGCGCTTCCTCCAGCGCAATCGGCTGATTGCGGCGCTCGGAGCAGCGACCGTCGTGGTCGAGGCGGGCTGGCGCAGCGGTTCGCTCAACACCGCCGGCCACGCCGTGAGCCTCGGGCGACCACTCGGCGCCGTCCCCGGCCCGGTGACCAGTGCCGCCTCGGCGGGCTGCCATCGACTGCTGCGGGAGTACGACGCGGTCGCCGTGACCGGAGCGGACGACGCCTGGGAGCTGGTGGGTCGGCTCGACGCGCGGGAGGTGGAACGCGCGGACGGTGCGATGGGTGGTCCGAGGACGGATGCGGCGACGCGCGTCGTCGACGCCCTGAGCACGCGCGCCGGTCGCTCCACCGACGAGGCGGCGCGCGGTGCCGGCCTCTCCGTCGCGGAGACGGGGTCACTTCTCGGGCTGCTCGAACTCGAAGGGCGTGTCCGCCGCGACGATCGCGGATGGCGTCGCGCCTGATCGGTGCGCCGCGCACCTCGGCGACGAAAAGGAGGGGAAGCTGGGAGCATGAGGTTCGGCGAGGCGGCGGAGAGCTACCTGGATCATCTGGCTCACGTGCGTCGGCTCTCACCACGGACCGTACGTGCATATCGCGGCGACCTCGCCGATGTCGTGGCGGCCACCGGGGATCCGGTGTTGACGGACGTCGACGTCCACGCTCTCCGCGAGTGGCTGTGGGAGTCGGTGCAGCGCGGTCACAGTGCGTCGACTCTTGCTCGCCGAGCCGCGGCGGTTCGCGGATTCTTCGCCTGGGCACTGGAGACGGGTCTGGTCGAGGTCGATCCGAGCGCTCGCCTTGTCACCCCCAAACGGGGGCGCACCCTTCCCCGGGTGGCTACCGCGGACGGCGTCTCCGACCTCCTCGACGACCTGCGCGATGCCGCACGCGACGGTGATCCCGTGCTGCTGCGGGACAGTGCGCTGCTCGAAGTGCTCTACGGCACCGCCATCCGCGTGTCCGAGCTCTGCGCTCTCGACCGCGACGCGATCGATGACGAACGCCGCACCCTCCGCGTGGTCGGGAAAGGCGACAAGGAGCGGATGGTGCCCTTCGGTGCCCCGGCCTCCGCTGCGCTCGAGGCCTATCTCGTGCGGGGTCGCCCGGTGCTGCACGCCCGCTGCGACGGCGCCCCCGTCGCCGCGGTATTCCTCGGCACCCGAGGTGCGCGCATCGGCCCGCGCGCGGTCTACGACGTTGTCGCGCGACGACTCGGGCCGGTCATCGGTGCGAGCGTCGGCCCCCATGCGCTCCGGCACTCCGCCGCCACTCACCTGCTCGACGGCGGAGCCGACCTTCGCACGGTCCAGGAGCTTCTCGGACACGCGAGCCTGGCGACCACGCAGATCTACACCCATGTCTCGAGTGAGCGCCTCGCTGCGACCTACCGCCTCGCCCACCCTCGTGCTTAGGGCCCACCCCGCGCATAGGCTGGATGCATGCCGATGGACCTTCCCATGCCCGGTGCCCGATTCCGGGGCGCCGCGGCCGCCGTCACGATCCTTGCGATCGCGTCGCTCACGGGGTGCGTGACCGAGACCGTCGTGCGCCTCCCCGAGGAGCCCACCGGATCGGCGGGGACCTCCGCGTCCTCTGCGTCGCCCTTCGTGAGTCCCGCCGAGAGGAACCCGGAGAACCTCGCCGACCAGACCGTCGAATGCTCCGAGGCGCCTCTCGAGATCGCCGAGAGGGCGGATCCGCGCGTCGACGTCGTCGGAAGCTGTCCCACGGTGACGGTCAGCGGCAACGACCTCATCATCGACGTGAGCAGTGCCGACGTCGGCGACCTGATCATTCGCGCCGACCGCGTCTCGGTGGTGGCGGCAGCGCTGCCTTCGCTGTCGATCGCGGGCTACGACGTCGTGGTCGAGGCCGACGAGATCACAGCCGCCACGGTGTCGGGGGACCGCAACACCGTCCGATCGGAGACGGGAATCGACTCGGTCGCCGTGACCGGCCACGACAACACCGTGGCAGCCGCGAGCGGCATCGGGGAGATCGACGACGCGGGAGAGCGCAACACCATCGGCTGAGCGGCGGCGATCGGTTCGCAGCAGGGGAGGAGCACGGCGCGAGGCACTCCGCCCAACAGCAGCAGGGGATTGATGTACTCGCCATCGAGCCGCACGCCGAAGTGGAGCGCGCCCGGCGGGGTATGGCCACCCGTCGACAGCGTTCCCACCGGCTCTCCCGCGACGACGGCTTCGCCCACGGTGGCCTCGGGCGAGACCGGCTCGAGGGTCGTGACGAGTCCGCCGCCGTGGTCGATCGTGACGACGCCGCGTCCGGCGACCGGCCCGGCGAACGCGATCACCCCTGCTGCCGGGGACGAGATCACGCGGGCGGGGTCGGACGGGGCGATATCGACACCGCGATGGCCGGGGCCGTACTCGTGCGCCGGCGCGACGAAGGCTTCGACGATGCGGAACGGGTGCACCGGCCACCTCCAGCCGGCCAGAGTCTCCGGCTCGTCGTCCACAGCACGTGCCGGGCCGCCGAAGGCAACGACGACGACCAGGCTCAACAGCGCCGCCGCCGCGAGCGCACGGATGCCTCGACGGGCGGATGTCGAGGCCGGCAGGACGAGCATGGCCCTATCGTCGCGTCCCGTGACGGGTGCGCGTACGCCGACGGATGAACCTGTGGAGGGCTCCGACGGTCCGCCGCGTGGGGAGGGTCTCCGGCTGGTATGATCGAGGGGCATCCCGTTCTCGGGGTGACTACGCGTGCCCTCAGCGCGCCGGTTCCGGCGCGTGGCATCCACTCCCTCCGGTCCTCTTCCCGATCCACACATCGGCAGGGGCGGGGGTGCGCCGGGCACCAGGACGCGTCGGCCGACCGGCCGACCGATAACCGAAATCGGCGCGCACGCGCCAGAACAGGAGAACGGCCATGGCCGTCGTCACCATTCGCCAGCTGCTCGACAGCGGCGTTCACTTCGGACACCAGACCCGCCGGTGGAACCCGAAGGTCAAGCGCTTCATCCTCACCGAGCGCAGCGGCATCCACATCATCGACCTGCAGCAGTCGCTGTCGTACATCGACAAGGCGTACGAGTTCGTCAAGGAGACCGTCGCCCACGGCGGAACGGTCCTCTTCGTCGGCACCAAGAAGCAGGCGCAGGAGATCATCGCCGAGCAGGCGACCCGCGTCGGCCAGCCTTACGTCAACCAGCGCTGGCTCGGTGGTCTGCTGACGAACTTCACCACCGTCAGCAAGCGCCTCGCCCGCATGAAGGAGCTCGAGGAGCTCGACTACGACGACCCGGCTGCGAGCGGCTTCACGAAGAAGGAGCTGCTGCTGAAGAAGCGCGAGCTCGACAAGCTGCACAAGTCGCTCGGTGGTATCCGCAACCTCCAGAAGACGCCGTCGGCCATCTGGGTCGTCGACGCCAAGCGTGAGCACCTCGCCGTCGACGAGGCCACCAAGCTGGGCATCCCGATCATCGGCATCCTGGACACCAATGCCGATCCGGACGAGTTCCAGTACCCGATCCCCGGCAACGACGACGCGATCCGCTCGGTGAGCCTGCTGACGCGCATCATCGCCGACGCCGCCGCCGAGGGCCTGATCCAGCGCCACCAGCCCGCGGACGAGGTCGAGGAGGCCGCTGAGCCCCTCGCCGAGTGGGAGCGTGAACTGCTCGAGTCGGGTGCTCCCGCGCAGTCGTCGGCAGACACCGAGAAGGTGGCCGATGAGGCCGAGGCCACGGTCGAGGCGAGCGAGATCGTCGCCGAGGAGCAGGCCGCCGAGGGCGAGAAGGCCACCGAGTCGGAGGCGGATGCCGCCGGCGCAGCCGCCGCGGACGCGAAGTAACCGTCGCGCAACCGACACCGAGTATGTTCGGCGGGGCCGTCTCCGGACGGCCCCGCCGAAGCGAAGCACGAACCATCTGAACAAGGAGCCGCCACCCATGGCAAACTTCACGATCGCCGACATCAAGGCGCTGCGCGAGCAGCTCGGCACGGGCATGGTCGACACCAAGAAGGCGCTCGAGGAGGCTGACGGCGACGTCGACAAGGCCACCGAGATCCTGCGTCTGAAGGGTGCGAAGGGCAACGCCAAGCGCGCCGACCGCTCCACGAGCGAAGGACTCGTCGCCGCTCACGAGCAGGACGGCGCGGTCACCCTGATCGAACTCGCCTGCGAGACCGACTTCGTCGCCAAGAACGAACGCTTCGGCGCGCTGGCCGAGAAGGTCCTCGCCGCCGCCGCCTCCTCCCGCGCCGACTCCGCGGAGGCTGCACTCGCGGCCGACGCGTCGGGCCAGACGGTCGAGCAGCTGATCTCGGACGAGGCCGCCATCATCGGCGAGAAGGTCGAACTGCGCCGCGTTCGCACCCTGACCGGCGACGCGTTCGAGGTCTACCTGCACAAGACCAGCAAGGACCTTCCGCCGCAGGTCGGTGTCGTCCTCGCCTACACCGGCGATGACGCCGAGACCGCGCGCAGCCTTGCGCAGCACATCTCGTTCGCCAACCCGTCTTATCTCAGTCGGGACGAGGTTCCCGAGGCCGACGTCGAGAAGGAGCGCGAGATCGTCACCGAGATCTCCCGCAACGAGGGGAAGCCCGAGGCGGCCCTTCCGAAGATCGTCGAAGGTCGTGTGAACGCGTTCTTCAAGCAGGTCGCGCTGCTCGACCAGGACTACGCCAAGGACAACAAGCAGTCGGTGGCCAAGGTCGCCGCCGACGCCGGTCTCACCCTCACCGGCTTCGCCCGGTTCAAGGTCGGAGCCTGACGTTGAAGAAGGCCCGCACCGCTTCGGTGGTGCGGGCCTTTTCTCATGCCCTTCGATAAGTTGTAAGCGACGAGAGGAATCACGTGATCGATGAAGCGACCGGACGCCGGCGCGTTCTGCTGAAGCTGTCGGGCGAGGCTTTCGGCGGCGGGGCGCTCGGGGTCAACCCCGACGTCGTGTCGCAGATCGCCCGTGAGATCGCCGAGGCGGTGGACCGGGTGGAGATCGCCGTCGTCGTCGGCGGGGGGAACTTCTTCCGCGGAGCCGAGTTGAGTCAGCGCGGCATGGATCGCGGCCGCGCCGACTACATGGGGATGCTCGGCACGGTGATGAACGCTCTGGCGCTCCAGGATTTCCTCGAGCAGGCCGGAGCCGCCACGCGCGTGCAGTCGGCGATCTCGATGACGCAGGTCGCCGAGCCCTACATCCCGCGGCGCGCCGAGCGGCACATGGAGAAGGGCCGGGTTGTCATCTTCGGTGCCGGCGCCGGCCTGCCGTACTTCTCCACCGACACCGTCGCCGCTCAGCGTGCGCTCGAGATCGGCGCATCCGAGGTGCTCGTGGCCAAGAACGGTGTGGACGGGGTGTACACGGCAGACCCGCGCACCGACGCGTCCGCGACCCGCATCGACCGCATCACCTACTTGGACGCGCTGCAGCGCGGTCTGAAGGTCGTCGACTCGACGGCGTTCAGCCTCTGCATGGACAACCGCATGGACATGCGGGTGTTCGGAATGGAGCCGGCGGGAAACGTGACGCGGGCGCTGCTGGGCGAATCGATCGGCACGCTGGTCACGGCGTGATCGCCGCCGGCTGACTAGACTGAGTTTTCGGTTCGAACGATGGGAGTCACTCGTGATCGCTGACGTATTGGCGGATGCCGGAGCGCGCATGGACCGCGCCGTCGAGGCGGCGAAGGAAGACTTCGCGACGGTGCGCACGGGGCGCGCCAACCCGCAGCTGTTCCAGAAGATCCTCGTCGACTACTACGGCAGCCCGACACCGCTCGCGCAGCTCGCGTCGCTCGCCAACCCCGAGGCTCGCTCGCTCGTGGTCACCCCCTACGACAAGTCCGCCCTCAAGGCGATCGAGCAGGCGATCCGCGACACCCCGAACCTCGGTGCGAATCCCACCAACGACGGAAACATCGTGCGCGTGACCATGCCCGAGCTGACGGAGGAGCGTCGCAAGGAGTACGTCAAGATCGTCCGCGGCAAGGGGGAGGACGCCAAGGTGCACGTGCGCGGCATCCGTCGCAAGACCAAGGACGACCTCGACGCCCTCAAGAGCGATGTCGGCGAAGACGAGCTCGTCCGTGCCGAGAAGGAACTCGACGCCCTCACGCGCGCGCACGTCGACGAGATCGACGACGCTCTGAAGCGCAAAGAGGCTGAGCTGCTAGAGGTCTGAGTCGCCGGATGACCGACGCGCCCGACGCTCCGTCCGGAGACGACGACGTCCCACCACTGACCCGGCGGGACGCTGGAGCGCGCCAGGAGCCCGGATCCGACGCGCAGGACCCCTCGCAGGCTTTCCAGGAGCACATGCGGGCGATGCGCACCGGTGTCGAGTCGCAGATGGCTCACGCGCGGGCGGAATTCGACCAGGCGAACGAGCGGATCAAGGAGCGAACCGGTCGTGACCTCATCGTCGCCATTGTGATCGGCATCGCGATCGGCGGTGTGCTGCTGCTCTCGCTCGTGCTGCTGAAGTGGATCTTCATCCTCTTCGCGCTCGTCGCGACCGTCTTCGGGATCCTCGAGATCAGCCGCGCGCTCACGGTCGCCGGTCGCCGTATCGACGTCGCACCGCAGGTGGGCGTCGGCGTCGTCCTCGTGCTGTCAGGCCTGTTCGCCGACCTGTGGTTCCACTGGGTCGTCACGTTCGTCGCCGTCGTCGTGATCGCCGTCTGGCGACTGATCGCCCAGATGGTGGCCGTGGACCAGCGCTCACCGTCGGACGTGCTCGCCGATGTGCTGACGGGCGGCTTCGTCCAGCTGTACGTGCCCTTCTTCGCCAGTCTCTCGCTCGTGCTGCTGCGTCAGGACGGCGGCGAGTGGTGGATCATCACGTTCATCCTGATCGCCGTCGTGGCCGACACCGGCGCCTACATCAGCGGACTCACCTTCGGGCGTCATCCGATGGCGCCCCGGATCAGCCCGAAGAAGACGTGGGAGGGCTTCGCCGGAGCTGCCGTCGCGGCCCTCGTCGCGGGTGTGCTCGCGTCGATGTTCCTGCTCGGGCTGCCGTGGTGGACCGGCCTCGTCTTCGGAGCCGCGATCCTGGCGACGGCCACGGCCGGTGACCTCGGTGAATCCATGATCAAGCGCGATATGGGCATCAAAGACATGAGTTCGTGGCTGCCCGGTCACGGCGGTGTGCTCGATCGCCTGGACTCGATCCTCCCGTCGGTCACCGTGGCCCTCGCACTGTCCTATCTGTTCACTCCTCTGGTGGTGACCCCATGAGCTCGGCCCCCGTGTCGTCCGATTCCCCCTCGCCCTCCGAGCGCACGTCGTTCCCGATCGCGCAGGGGCGCACGAAGGGGTATGACCGCGCGGCCGTCGACGACTTCCTCGCTCGTGCACGCGGTGTCTTCGAAGGCGAGACCGGAGACGCGCTGACCTCCGAGAGCGTGCGACGCGCGGCCTTCCCCCTGACGCGCCATGGCTATGTCATCGCGGCGGTCGATGCGGCGCTCGCGCGCATCGAAGACGCCTTCGCCGCCCGTGAGCGCGAGACGGCACTCGCGGACGGTGGTGTCGGCGGATGGGTCGGCGCGACGCGCGGAACCGCGCAAGAGGTGCTCGATCGCCTGACACGACGCAAGGGACGACGATTCGACCGTGTCGGCGCGCTGCGGTACGGGTATCGCATCGATGAGGTCGATCTGGTGGGGGACAAGCTCGCCCGCTACCTGGCGGACGGCGAACCCGTCTCGGTCGAGCAGGTGCGATCGGTGGCGTTCCGCATGCAGCGCGGCGGGTACCGCGAGGCGCAGGTGGATGCCGTTCTCGACGCGGTCGTCGAGGTGATGCTCGCTGTGCGGTGACGCGCGTTGCGGGGCGGATGACACCGGGAGTCCTCGCGGCTAGAATCGGGTCACTGTGACTGCCGGAAGCGACCTGACCCCCGCGCGCCGCTCGCGTCGCGACGTGGCGAACGTCGCCGCGCCGGCAGGCCGCCCGTCGGCACCGGCGCAACGCTGGTCCCGGCGTCGCGGGGTCCTCGCCGTGTTCGCCACGCTGGCCGCGTTCGGCTTCGTCATCGCGTACGCCGGCCCGACGGGCGTCGCTCTCAGTCAGGCGGCCGCCGAGGAGACGCAGCCCATCACGCTGTACTCGAGCACGTTGGGAGACGTGCAGACCCTCGTCACCGCCGACGCCGGCGAGGGCGACGAGATCCCGACCTTCGAGCGCGGGAACTACGAGGTCTATGTCACGCCGACGCCGACCCCGACTCCGGAACCCGTCGTCGCGAGTGAGTCGTCGTCATCGTCGACCGAGGGAGGATGGGCGCCGCCGTTCGTCACGCCCGATCCCGGGTCCGCACAGGCCATCGCGTACGAGATGGTGACCGCTCGGGGATGGGGCGACGGCGAGTTCTCCTGCCTCGTGGCGCTGTGGAACAAGGAGTCGGGCTGGCGCGTCAACGCCTACAACGCCTCCAGCGGGGCCTACGGCATCCCGCAGTCGTTGCCGGGAAGCAAGATGGCCAGTGCCGGGGCCGACTGGGAGACCAATCCGGCCACCCAGATCTCGTGGGGCCTGGGATACATCGGCGGACGCTACGGGACCCCGTGCGGGGCGTGGGGGCACTCGCAGTCCGTCGGCTGGTACTGACCCGTGCCGCGGTCCAACCGTCGGCGCCGCGACCAGGCGGCGGGCGACGCATCCTTCGATCGGCTCCTGGCGGGGTGGAAGCGCACGGAGGTGCGCCGCGGCGCCGAGTGGACGGTGCAGCCCCTCTCGGCCGCACAGGCGGTCAAGCCGTACACGTGCCCGGGATGCTCGCGCGTGATCGAGCCGGGTACGGCACACCTGGTGGCCTGGCGGGCCGACGGCGTGCTCGGCGACCGCGCCGACCTCGCGGCGCGCAGACACTGGCACAACGCCTGCTGGAGGATCAGCTGATGGAGATTCGCGGACCGCTCATGCTTCCCGCTCGCCGGGAAGAGATCGAGCTCGAGACGCTCGACGGGCTCACCCTCGTCGGCGAGCTCGCGCTGCCCGCCGATCGTGAGCCGCGCGCGACGTTGGTGACCCTCCACCCCTTGCCGACCGCAGGCGGATTCATGGACTCGCACGTCTTCCGCAAAGCGGCCGCGCGCCTTCCCGCGCTGGCCGATCTCGCCGTTCTGCGGTTCAACACCCGCGGCACGTCATCGCCGCGCGGCACCAGCGAGGGGGAGTTCGACGGTGGGCGCGCGGAGGCCTTCGACGTCGCCGCGGCCATGGACTTCGTCCGCGAGCGCGGGCTCCCGCATCCGTGGCTGATCGGGTGGTCCTTCGGTACGGAGCTGACCCTCAAGTACGGACGCGACCACGCCGCCGAGGGCTTCATTCTGCTCTCGCCCCCGCTGCATCGTGCGACACCGGAGGAGGTCGCCGCGTGGGCTCAGGAAGAGCGCCCGCTCATCATCCTCGTGCCCGAGCTCGACGACTTTCTGCGCCCGGACGAAGCCGCGGAGCGGTTCGCCGCCGTGCCGCACGCGAACCTCATCGCGGTCGACGGCGCCAAGCACCTGTGGGTGGGGGAGTCGCAGACGCGACGGGTGCTCACCGAGATCGTCGCCGCGGTGAACCCCGACGCGCTGCCTCTCCCCACCGAATGGTCGGGGGAGATCCCCGGCACGGCGTGACGGTCACCGTTCGTTCTGACGGGGGATCAGCACCTGCCGGTAGAGGATGAGGATGCTGGCCGCGACCGGGATCGCCACGAGCGCACCGAGCAGTCCGAGGAGGGAACCGCCGGCGAGGGCGGCGATGACGATCACGGCGCCGGGGACGGAGACCGCGCGACCCATGATGCGGGGGGCGATCACGTACGCCTCCAACTGCATGTACACGAGGTAGTAGACCGCCGCGATGATCGCCGTCGACGTGCCGCCCAGTCCCGGAATGAGGCACAGCAGCACGATGATGGTCGATCCGGTGAGGGTGCCCACGAGCGGGATGATCGAGAAGAGGAACGCGACGACGGCGAGCACGGCCGGGAAGGGCGCGCCGATGATCGACAGGAAGATCGCGCTCAGCACGCCGTTGAGCACGCCGAGCGAGAGCTGTCCGATCACGTAGTAGCCCACCGAGTCGGTGATCTGCTCGGACAGATCGATGAAGCGGGCGCGCTTGGATGCCGGGACAAGCTGGTAGACCGCTCGCTTCAGGCTGGGAGTCGATGCGGTGAAGTAGATCGTGAGGATGAGCACGATGAACGCGCCGGTGAGTCCGGCCAGGACGGCTCCGCTGAAGGCGAGGACGCCTTGACCGATCGATCCGCCGATCTCGGTGACGTTCGTCGTCAGCCAGTCCTCGACGTAGCTGAACACGTCGTCGACCCTCAGCGTGGGGAAGGTCGTCTGCAGCCAGGAACGCAGATCCTCGATGAAGGTGCCGCGCTCGACGAGTCGCACGATGGCGGTGACGAGCTGCGAGATCTGCGACACGATCAGCGGGACGATCATGAGGACGATACCCGCGAAGAGCGCGAGGACTCCCAGGATCGTCACCACCACCGCCGCCCAGCGGGGCAGCCGCCGCCGCTCCAGGAAGGAGATCACCGGGTCCAGACCCAGCGAGAGGAACAGCGCGGTGCCGACGTAGAGGAGGATGGTCGAAAGAGTCTGAATGCTGGCGATGAGCACCAGACCGAGCCCGACGCCCAGCGTGGCGAGGAACGCCACCCGGAACGGGTTATGGATCTTCACGCGGTCTCCTGCCTCGGCCGTGCTCCTGTGGTGTCAGGATACGCATGCGCGCCGAGGAGTCTGCGCATCGACGCCTCCCGGTGGCCTTTCAGGTCGTCTCCGCTAGTCTGAAACGTCGATTGACGTCTGCGTTGGGACCCGAAGCGGACGTGGAGAGGTGTTTCCTTGCGATTCGTGTGGGCCGTGCTGGCGTTCGTCCTCGCCGCGGTGATGATCGGCGCGGGTATCGCGCAGCGCACCGTCTTCCAGGGTCCCGATGCGCAGACCGCGCAGTTCGACGTCGAGGGAGATGTGCCGTACGTGCTCATCGACGGCGGCGCGATGACGGCTGTGTCCGGTCCGCAGACGCTTCGGGTGCAGGGGGAGGGCGAGCTCTTCGCGGCCTACGGCCGCACGGCCGATCTCGAGGCGTGGCTCTCCGACGCCGAGTACGCCCACGTGACCGCCGACGACACCGGCACGATCACGACGTCCACCATCGCCCCCGCCGTCCCGGAGCCGGCAGAGACCGAGGTCGCCGATGAGGGTGAGGGCGCCGACGATGCCGCTTCCGCGGACGACGCCGCCGCCGAAGAGGCAGCGCCCGGGCGCAATCCGGTCGGATCCGACCTCTGGCTCGACGAGTATCAGCAGGCCGACCTCCTCGTGGCGCCGCTGCAGCTTCCCGCGGACATGAGCGTGCTCGTGGCCGCCGACGGAACGGAGCCCGCGCCCACGGATCTCAGCGTGTCGTGGCCGATCGAGAACGGCACGCCGTGGGCCGGCCCTCTCATCGTGGGTGGTGCGATCCTCATGGTCATCGGACTGATCCTGTACGTGCTCGGAATCCGTCACGTGCGCCGGTCGCGCGGACCGCGCCGGAAGGGCCTGCCCCTTCCCGCGACGGAGCCGATCGACGTCACGGTCGACGACCCCGACAAGGGCGTGATCAGCAGCACCCCGTCCCGGCGCGCCGTGGGGCGTGGTCGGCGCAGCATGATCGCGGTCCCGGTCGTCGCCGCTTCGGCGCTGGTCCTCGCAGGCTGCACGGCCGACGCGTGGCCCGACCTGGCCGGAACACCCACCCCTTCGCCCACCGCTTCGGTCATCGTCCCGGAGGGCCAGCAGTCTCCTGCGGTCACGCGGCCCCAGGCGGAGCGCATCATCGAGCGCGTGGCGGCGACCGTCGCCGAGGCGGACGAGGCCCGAGACGCCGATCTGGCGGCCACCCGGCTCGAGGGTGCACCCCTCGCCGAGCGAGAGACCCTGTACACCCTGCAAGAGGCGATCGAGGACCGTGAGGGGCTGCCGGCCTTCGCCACCACGCCCCTCGAGGTCGTGCTGCCCCAGGCGACCGAAGGCTGGCCCCGCACCTTCCTCGCGGTTGTGAACGATCCCGAGGGCACGGCCGCGACGACGATGTTCCTGAGCCAGCAGGACGCATGGTCGGACTACAAGCTGACCTCGTACTCGTATCTCGAAGCAGACACGACCCTTCCCGACCTGGCGCCCGTGTACGTCGGTGCGACGCAGGTTCAGCCCGATTCGCCGTTCCTCATCATGGAGCCGCAGGAATTGTCGACCGCCTACGCGGATGTGATCAACAACGGCGAAGACAGCGAGTACGCCTCCCTGTTCGAGCTCGATGAGGACCAGTTCCGCATCGGTGTCGCTGCCGACCGGCAGAAGCGGCTCGACGAGTTCAACGAGACGGCCGAATCGACAGGGGAGCTGACCTTCTCGACCGAGCCCGGCGAGGAGAACCCCACAGCGCTGGCCACCCTCGAGAGCGGAGCCATCGTGGCGGTCACCATCCAGGAGATCGACACGGTCCAGCCCACCGACGACGATGCGGTGATCAAGCTCGACAACAATCCCACCGTGCAGACGCTGACCGGTGTGGACGAATCCTCCGAAGGATTCAGTACCGTGTATGTCGACCAGCTGTTCTTCTACGTGCCCGGCCAGGGCTCGAGCGAGAAGATCCGGCTTCTCGGATACGTTTCCAACATTCTCGACGCGAAGGTGATTGAGTGACCGATGCCGCCACGGCGGCCGCGATGCGCGGTGCCGTCGACCTGTCTTCCCTCCGTAACCGCCCCGACCCCGCCGAGCCCCGTGCGGCCGGCGGTTCGGCTTCGTCGGCGCTCGTGCGCGACGTCACGGACGCCACGTTCGGTGAGGTGCTCGAGCTCTCGCGCACCGTCCCGGTGGTGGTGGATCTGTGGGCCGAGTGGTGCGGGCCGTGCAAGCAGCTGAGCCCCATTCTCGAGAAGGTCGTCACCGAGCTCGGCGGGCGAATCGTCCTCGCCAAGGTCGACGTCGATGCGAACCCGCAGCTCGCACAGGGATTCCGTGCGCAGTCGATTCCGATGGTCGTCGCCCTCCTGGCCGGACAGCCCGTGCCGCTGTTCCAGGGAGCCGTGCCCGAACAGCAGGTGCGCGAGGTGTTCGCGCAGCTCCTGCAGGCTGCGGCGCAGAACGGTGTGACGGGCACGATCACGCCGGAGGATGCGCCGGACGACGACGTCGCCGAAAGCGAGCCCGCACTGCCGCCGGCCCACGCGGAGGCATACGCCGCGATCGAGGCCGGCGACTACGAGCGCGCCGCGCGAGCGTATGAGGCGGCGATCACCGAGAACCCCGGCGACGCCGACGCGAAAGCCGGTCTGGCGCAGGTGCAGCTGCTGCTGCGGGTGCAGGGCGCAGACCTGCAGCAGGCGCGCGCGGCTGCCGCCGATGCGCCCACCGACGTGGACGCGCAGCTGCTCGTGGCCGACCTCGATGTCGCCGGCGGTCATGTCGACGACGCGTTCGCCCGGCTTCTCGAGCTGTTCTCCCAGCTCGCCGGAGACGACCGTGCACCCGTGCGTGCGCGCCTGGTCGAGCTGTTCCAGGTCGTCGGCGACGCCGACCCCCGGGTGATCCGCGCACGTGCGCGGCTTGCCTCCTTGCTGTTCTGACTCCGACGACGCGACCTGATCGCCCCCGGCCATTCGTGCCGGGGGCGATCTCGTGTCAGCGGTGCGTCGGCGACGGGATACTCGCCCGCCGATCGTGGCTCAGCCAGAGCACTCCGAGAGGAGGCAGCACCATCGTGGCGCGGCCGTTCTCGTCGGCGTGGACCACACCGAGATTGCCGACGCCTGATCCGCCGTACTCCTCGGCGTCGGAATTGAGGATCTCCCGCCACACCCCGGCCTCCGGGAGGTCGATCTCGTACGGTCTCACCGGCACCCCGGAGAAGTTGCAGATCACCGCGACGGTGTTTCCATGCCAGTCCCGGCGGGAGAAGGCGATCACGCTGGAATTCCACGCCGGACCGCCGAGGCGAGAGAAGGCCGCTCCGTCGGCATCCCGCGACCACAGCGCGGAGTGATCCCGGTAGACGTGGTTCAGCGTGGAGACGAACCGCGCCAGCTGCTCGTGACTGGGCTGCTCGAGCATCCACCAGTCGAGGCTGCGCCCCTCGGACCACTCGGACATCTGACCGAACTCCTGGCCCATGAACAGGAGCTGCTTGCCCGGATGCCCCCACATGTAGGCGAGGTAGCCGCGCATGTTGGCGAGCTTCTGCCAGTGATCGCCGGGCATGCGCCCGAACAGGCTGCCCTTGCCGTGGACGACCTCGTCGTGGCTGATCGGCAGCACGAAGTTCTCGCTGAAGGCGTACACGAACGAGAAGGACATCTCTCCCTCGTGATGACCCCGGTACATCGGGTCGCGCGCGACGTACTGCAGCGAGTCGTTCATCCAGCCCATGTTCCACTTGAAGCCGAAGCCGAGTCCGGCGTGGTCGGTGGGGGCCGTGACGCCGGGGAAGCTGGTCGATTCCTCGGCGATCATCGAGATGCCCGGGTATCGCTTGTACGCGGTCGCGTTGACCTCTTGCAGGAAACGGATCGCCTCCAGGTTCTCGCGACCGCCGTGCACGTTGGGTTCCCACTCCCCGGCTTCGCGGGAGTAGTCCAGGTAGAGCATCGACGCGACGGCGTCGACACGCAGACCATCGACATGGAACTCCTCAAGCCAGTACAGGGCGTTGGCCACGAGGAAGTTGCGCACCTCGTTGCGGCCGTAGTCGAAGATGAGGGTGCCCCAGTCCTTGTGCTCACCTCGCCGGGGATCGGGATGCTCGTACAGCGCCTCGCCGTCGAATCGCGCCAGCGCCCAGGCGTCCTTCGGGAAGTGACCGGGGACCCAGTCCATGATCACGCCGATGCCGGCCTGGTGCAGCCGGTCGATGAGGTAGCGGAGGTCGTCCGGATGCCCGAAGCGTCGCGTCGGGGAGTAGTAGCCGGTGACCTGATACCCCCAGGACCCGCCGAAGGGATGCTCGGCGAGGGGGAGGAACTCGACGTGCGTGAATGCGTGCGCGGTCACGTACTCGACGAGCGGGTCGGCCGCCTCGCGGTAGGACAGCCCCGGGCGCCAGGATCCGAGGTGCAGCTCGTAGATCGACATCGGCCGCGACAACGCCGGCGTCTGGGCGCGCTCGGTCATCCAGGCATCGTCCTGCCACGAGTAGGACGTGTCGACGACCACCGATGCAGTCGCTGGAGGCAGTTCCGCCCAGCGCGCCATCGGGTCGGCCTTCTCGACCCAGTGACCGCTCTTGGTGCGCAACTCGAACTTGTACGCCGAGCCGGGCTCGACGCCCGGGACGAACAGCTCCCACACGCCGCTGGAACCCATCGATCGCATCGCGTGCGCGGCGCCGTCCCACCCGTTGAAGTCGCCGATCACGCGCGCGGCCTGGGCGTTCGGCGCCCAGACGGTGAACGCGGTGCCCGTGCTGCCGCCGGACTCGCGCGTGTGCGCGCCGAGCGCGAGCCACAGCTGCTCGTGGCGGCCCTCGCCGATCAGGTGCAGGTCGAGCTCGCCGACCGTCGGCGGGTGTCGATACGGATCGTCGACGATCCAGTCGGGCCCGTCATCGTAGGATGCGACGATCTCGTACGCTGCCGCATCGCCCCCGCGCGATCCCTCCCAGACTCCACCGCGCACGTGTTCGAGCGGAACGCGCGTGCCGTCGTCGAAGACGGCGGTCACACTCGATGCGAGGGGGCGCCGCGCCCGCACGGTCCACACCGAGGCTCCCTCGTCGTCGCGGGTGGCGTGAAGGCCGAGGACCGAGTGAGGGTCGTGGTGGGAGCCGGACGCGATCGCGTCGAGCAGGGATTCATCGGGGTAGGTCATCGCGCCTCCTTCACGTGGAGGATGTGCACCGGTTGGGTGAACGCGTCCAGTCGCACGTAGTTGTGGTCGGTCCATGTCCAGCGAGCCCCGGTCACGAGGTCTTCGACCTCGTAGGCGTCGCCCGGGGCGATGCCCCAGATCCGGGTGTCCAGGTGCACGGTGGTCTCCCGCACCGAGTGCGGATCGACGTTGACGACGACGATGATCGTGTCGGCGACGCCTTCGGGGCTGAGGGCGGCGTCCAGATGCTTGGAGTAGACCAGCACCGAATCGTCGTCGCTCCAGTGGGCGGAGAAGTTGCGAAGCTGACGAAGGGCGGGATGGCCTCGACGGATCTCATTGAGGCGGGTGAGGAACGGCGCGAGCGAGTCGCCGGTCTCGACGGCACCCTGCCAGTCGCGGATCTTGTACTCGTACTTCTCGTTGTCGATGTTCTCTTCCGAGCCGGGCCGCGCCACATTCTCGAAGTGCTCGTATCCGGCGTAGACACCGTAGACGGGGGCGGCGGTCGCTGCGATCGCCGCCCGGATCACATAGGCCGGTCGGCCGCCGAACTGCAGGAACTCGGTCAGGATGTCGGGCGTGTTCACGAAGAGGTTCGGCCGCAGGAAATCGGCCGTCTCGTGGGCCAGACCGCCGAGGAACTCCTCCAACTCCGCCTTCTCGTTGCGCCAGGTGAAGTAGGTGTAGCTCTGCTGGAATCCCGCCTTGGCGAGTCCCTGCAGCGGCGCGGGCCGCGTGAAGGCTTCGGCGAGGAAGACCACGTCGGGCTCCTCCGCGTTCACCGTGGCGATGAGCCACTCCCAGAACTGCAGCGGCTTGGTGTGCGGGTTGTCGACGCGGAAGATCCGCACCCCCTGCTGGATCCAGTGCCGGACCACCCGCAGAACTTCGGCGCGGATGCCCGCCGGATCGTTGTCGAAGTTGATCGGATAGATGTCCTGGTACTTCTTCGGCGGGTTCTCGGCGTAGGCGATGGAACCGTCCGGGAGGGTCGTGAACCACTCCGGGTGCTCGGTGACCCACGGGTGGTCGGGAGAGGCCTGCAGGGCGAGGTCGAGCGCCACCTCGACGCCGTGGGTGCGGGCCGCCTGCACGAACGCACGGAAGTCTGCAAGGGTTCCCAAATCGGGGTGGACGGCATCGTGTCCGCCGTCGGCGGACCCGATGGCCCACGGCGAGCCCGGGTCGGCGGGCCCGGCATCCAGGGAGTTGTTCGGGCCTTTGCGGTTCGTGCGGCCGATCGGATGGATCGGCGGCAGGTAAAGCACGTCGAAACCCATCGCCGCGACGGCGGGAAGCCGCTCGGTCGCGGTCGCGAACGTGCCGCTGCGGATCGATCCATCCTCGAGGACGGTCGCGCCTTCGGACCGGGGGAAGAACTCGTACCACGCACCCACGCCCGCCCGCTCGCGCTCCACCAGCAGCTCCTGCTCGTCGCCGCGCGTCATCAGGGCCGTCAGGGGTCGCCGCCAGAACATCGCCGCGATCTCGTCGTCGAGCACGATGCCGCGTGCCGCGACATCGTCGACCTGGTCGTCGCGCAGAGAGGCCGCGGCGGCGGTGAGCGCCCGCTTCTCGGTTGCCGGCCGGGATCGCTCCTCGGCGCCGCGCGTGAACAGCCGCGCACCGATCTCCCGCATGAGCGCCGTGTCCACACCCGCGGCGATCTTCACGTCGGCGGCATGGCGCCACGTCGCGAACTCGTCGGAGAACGCCTCGAAGCGGAAGCGCCACACGCCCTGCTCGAGAACCGATACGAGCGCGCTCCACCGGTCCATCCCGCCATCGAGCGGGTTCAACCGATGGAGGGACTGGTCTCCGCCCGGCGACGTGAGGCGCACCTGAACGCCGATCCGGTCGTGCCCGTCGCGGAACGCCGTGATCTCGAACGGCACCACCTCGCCGACGAACGCCTTGGGGCGGAAGTCGCCGTCCGGCACGGTGGGAGAGGATCCCGTGGTGGGGATGCGCCCGATCGCGGTATCCCGCGCGGGTTGCGCATCCGACGCAGGCCGGACGGGGATCGAGGCGGCGCTCCGCCAGGACTGGGGCTGTGCTGTGCGCGACGTGACCACGGTCCGAACCTATCGCGACAGCGTCGAGGGATACAGGGTCAGGGGTGGGGGTTGACACTCTCCACGCGGAACAGTTCCATAGCGGTCCCCGGCAGGTCGATGCGGTCGCCGGGCGCGTGGGCGGAGGCCTCCTGCGCGGGTCGTTCGTCGAGGCTGGACCACAGGCGGACGAAGCGGTGCGCGTCGTCGATCTCGGGGAGGGTCACCGTGACCGGACGCTCGGACCCGTGCACGACGAGCAGGATGCGATTGCGGGCCTCGTGCTCGGGCGTCGATGCCGCGACATACTGGAGGGTGCGCTTGGAGGAGTCGTTCCATCGCTCATCCGACATCGTCTCGCCGTGCTCGTCGTACCACTCCATCACCGACGCGGACGGAACGTGCTCCCCGCGCTTGGCGTAGCGCACAGGCCGCAGGGCCGGATTCTGCTGACGCAGTGCGATGAGGCGCGCGACGTGAGCCTGGAGGTCCTCCTGCCAGCCCGCGTGATCCCACGACAGCCACGTGAGCGGGGAATCGTGGCAGTAGGCGTTGTTGTTCCCGCGCTGGCTGCGTCCGAACTCGTCGCCCGCCGTCAGCATCGGCACGCCTGCCGAAAGCAGAAGTGTTCCGAGCAGGTTCCGCATCGCCTTGCGTCGTGTCGCGAGGATTCCCGCGTCGTCTGTGTGCCCCTCGGCACCGTGGTTGAACGAGCGATTGGTGTCGGCGCCGTCGCGATTCTGCTCGCCGTTGCCGAGATTGTGCTTGACGTCGTAAGAGACGAGGTCGTGAAGGGTGAATCCGTCGTGGGCGGTGACGAAGTTCACGCTCGCCAGCGGCCCGCGCTCGGCGGAGAACGTGTGGGAGGAACCCGCGAGTCGCGTGGCGAAGCCGCCGACTCCGACGGGCGTGACATCGGCCCGGCGCGCGTAATCGATGTCGCTCAGCCAGAAGTTGCGCACGCGATCGCGGTAGCGGTCGTTCCATTCGTGCCAGCCGTCGCCGAAGTTGCCGGTCTGCCAGCCCCCCATTCCGACATCCCACGGTTCGGCGATCTTCTTCACGCCCGCCAAAGCCGGATCGGCGATGATCGCCTGCAGCAGGGGATGGTCCGGGGTGAAGGCGTGGGCGGCGTCGCGGCCCAGGGTGGCGGCGAGATCGAAGCGGAAGCCGTCGATCTGCACGTCCTGCGCCCAGTATCGGAGCGAGTCCAGCACGAGACGGGCGGCGGCATCCGTTGCGGTGTTCAGCGAGTTCCCGCACCCGGTGACGTCGATGTAGGTGCCGTCGTCCTGCTGCCGGTAGTAGTGGCGGTTGTCCAGACCGCGCAGGCTCGTGCGGGGTCCGCCGAGACCTTCTTCGCTGGTGTGGTTGTAGACGACGTCGAGGATGACCTCGATGCCCGCCTCGTGCAGGAGCTTCACCATTCCCTTCACCTCGCGCAGGACCGCGTCGGGGCCTCGGCGACGGTTCTCCTCGGTCGCGTACGCGGCGTGGGGAGTGAAGAAGTTCAGCGAGTTGTAGCCCCAGTAGTTGGCCAGCCCGTGCTGCAGGAGCCGAGGTTCCGTGGCGAATGCATGAATGGGCAGCAGCTGCAGCGCGGTCACCCCGAGCCGCTGGAAGTGCTCGATCATCGCCGGATGCGCGAGGCCTGCATACGTGCCGTGCAGCGCGGGCGGCACTCCCGGGTGGCGCTTGGAGAGTCCCTTCACGTGACCCTCGTAGATCACGGTGCGATCCATGGGGGTGAGCGGCTTCGTGACGCCTCCCCAGTCGAAGCTCCGATCCACCACGACCGACCGCCAGTCCTCGTAGCCGTCACCGGTGGCCAGGCCCCGGGAGTACGGTTCGATGAGCAGCGTGCCACGGTTGAAGGTGGCCCCCGGCGTGCGTGGGCCGTCCGCGCGCACGGCATATCGCGCACCCGGCCGCAGCAGATCGCTGCTCACGCTCCACACGCCGTCGCCGACCGGTTCCAGCGGGATGTCCGCGATGCTCCAGTCGAGATCGGCGTCATCGAAGACCACGAGGTCGATCCCACCCGCGTCCTCGGACCACACGCGGAGGGTGCCGCCGCCGTCGTGCAGGGTGACTCCCAGATCGTCGAAAGCGTGCGAGGAAAGAGCCGACGCGGGCGCGGTGGAGGGCGCGGGGGACATGCGATCTAGAGTAGTGACGCCGCGAGGCAGCAGCACTCGGACGCGAGACCGTCGAAGGAGGGGGATGGTCGTCTACCTCGATCACGCCGCCGGCACATCGCTGCGCCCCGAGGCGCGCGACGCCTGGGTGCACGTGCAGACGCGCGTCGGCAATGCGTCTGCGATCCACGCCGCCGGCCAGGGCGCGCGCCGCCTCCTGGAGGAAGCGCGCGAACGGCTCGCAGCGGTGCTCGGATGCGGATCGATCGAGGTGGTGTTCACGTCGGGAGGCACCGAAGCGGTGAACCTGGCGATCAAGGGCCTGTGGGACGCGCGCGGGGGTGATGGGGATGCGATCGTCCTCCCCGACGGCGAGCATCACGCGACCCTCGACACGGTGGGATGGCTGGCAGCCCGCCGCGGAGCCCGTGTCCGCTCGGTGGAGCTCGACCGGCTCGGGCGCATCCCGCCTGCGTCCTTCGGGGCGGCCCTCCCGGGTGCGGCCTTGGCCACGGCCCTCGTCGCGAACAACGAGGTCGGCACCGTCAACGATGCGCCGGCTCTCGCGGCGGAGGCAGTCGCCGCGGGGACGCCTCTCCACCTCGACGCCGTCTCGGCCTTCGGGCACGTGCCCGTCGACTTCGCTCGGTGGCGGGGCGATGTCCGCGATGGAACGGGGCTGGTGGCACTCAGCGTGTCGGCGCACAAGATCGGAGGGCCCGTGGGGGTGGGCGCGCTCGTGGTGTCGCGCCACGCCGAGCCGACGCCGCTGCTGCACGGAGGCGGACAGCAGCGCTCCCTGCGGGCGGGCACGCAGGATGTCGCCGGAGCGACCGCCTTCGCCGTGGCCGCCGAACTCGCCGTCGCCGAACGGGAGGAGGAGGCCAGGCGCCTCTCCGCGCTGCGCGAGCGCGCGCTGACGGCCATCCGCCGCGACATCCCGGATGTCGTTCCCCTCGGAGATCCGATCGACAGGATCCCGGGCAATCTGCACCTGCATCTGCCGGGAGCGGGGGGCGAGTCCCTGCTGTTCCTGCTCGATCAACGCGGGATCGCCGTCTCCACCGGCTCGGCGTGCCAGGCGGGCGTGCCCGAACCGTCCCACGTCGTGCAGGCGCTGGGGTTCGACGAGCGGGCGGCGCGACAGGTGCTTCGCATCACTCTCGGTCGCACGAGCACCGTCGACGACGTCGACGCGCTGTCCGCGGCGCTTCCGGAAGCGGTGTCGCGGGCTCGCGCCGCCCGCTGAGAAGGCCGCGCGAGGACCGGAGGTCAGGCGCCGGTCAGTCCGCCGTCCCTAGACTGGTTCGCATGAGGATCCTTGCGGCGATGAGTGGCGGTGTCGACTCGGCGGTGGCGACCGCCCGGGCGGTCGAGGCCGGTCACAACGTCGTCGGCGTGCATCTGGCGCTGTCGCGCGCAGGCGGCACGCTCCGAGCCGGCAGTCGCGGCTGCTGCACGATCGAGGATGCGATGGACGCCCGTCGCGCCGCGGATTCACTCGGCATCCCGTTCTACGTGTGGGACTTCTCCGAGCGCTTCCGCGATGACGTCATCGATGACTTCGTCGCCGAGTACCGCGCCGGTCGAACGCCCAACCCCTGCATGCGCTGCAACGAGAAGATCAAGTTCGCCGCTCTCCTCGAGCGCGCTCTCGAGCTCGGCTTCGACGCGGTGTGCACCGGGCACTACGCCACGCTCGTCGAGGGTGAGGGCGGACTCGAGCTGCACCGCGCATCCGACGCCGCGAAGGACCAGTCGTATGTGCTCGGTGTGCTCACCGCCGACCAGCTGGCGCACACGTACTTCCCCCTGGGCGACACGCCCTCGAAGGAGCTCGTCCGGGCCGAAGCCGAAGAGCGGGGGCTGACCGTGGCCCGCAAGCCCGACAGCCATGACATCTGCTTCATCCCCGACGGTGACACCCGAGGGTGGCTGGCCGACAGGGTCGGGGCGGAGAAGGGCGACATCGTCGATCGCGCCGGCGCGGTCGTGGGATCGCACGAAGGGGCGCACGCGTTCACCGTGGGGCAGCGTCGGGGTCTTCAACTCGGCGTGCCCGCAGCCGACGGCAAGCCCCGTTTCGTGCTCGAGGTCAGGCCGGTGTCGAACACGGTCGTGGTCGGTCCGAAGGAGGCGCTCGCGTGCGCGCGCATCGCGGGCGTGCGCCGCTCGTGGGCGGGCGCGGCCCCGACGGAGTCGGACTTCTCCTGTCACGTGCAGATCCGCGCTCACGCGGAGCCGGTGCCGGCGCGGGCGTGGATCGAGGACGACGTGATCACCGTCGAGCCGCAGAAGCCGTTCGACGGCGTCGCCCCGGGACAGACGGCCGTGCTCTACGACGGCACGCGCGTACTCGGCCAGTTCACGATCGACCGGACGGAATCAGCCGTTCCCGTCGACGCATGAGGGTGGCCGCGATCCCGCTCCGGCCCCGTCCGACCGTCGTGTCGGCGGGCGTCCATAGACTGACGGGGTGGCTGAAGGTGAACGAGCTGAGCTGACTCTCGACCAGGCGCGCGACGAGGTGAGAAACCTCACCGACCGCATCGGCGCCGCGCGCGACGCCTATTACGGCGACGATGCGGAGATCGTCGACGACGCCACCTACGACGGCTGGATGCAGCGCCTGGACGAGCTCGAGCGGCTCCACCCGGAACTGCAGGGCCAGGATTCCCCGACGCTCACCGTTGGCGCGGCCTCCGGCACGCTGTTCGCGCCGGTCACGCACGCCGAGCGCATGCTGAGCCTGGACAACGTCTTCAGCGAGGACGAATTCCGGGTATGGGCGGCACGCGTGGAGCGCGATGCCGGCCGCGTGGTGCCGTTCCTGTGCGAACTCAAGATCGACGGCCTCGCGCTGTCGCTTCGCTACGAGCACGGCAGGCTGACCAGTGCCGCCACGCGTGGAGACGGTCGCGTCGGCGAAGACGTGACGGAGAACGTGCGCGGCATCGCGGGCATCCCGTCTGCGCTGCACGGAGACGGGCATCCGCCTCTGGTCGAGGTGCGCGGCGAGGTCTTCTTCACAGTCGCCGACTTCGACTCGCTGAACGCCTTCCAGCAGGAGCAGGGCGACCGCCTGTTCGCCAACCCGCGGAACGCCGCGTCGGGATCGCTGCGCCAGAAGCGCGAGGGCAAGAACGAGCGTCAGCTGCAGGCGATGCATGAGCGGCTGTCGCGGCTGCGGCTCACGGTGCACGGGATCGGGGCCTGGCCGAATCCGCCGGTCGCGTCCCAGAGCGAGGTGTACGGCCTGCTGGCGTCGTGGGGTCTTCCGGTCAGCCCGTACTTCCGCGTGGTCCCCGGCGCGGCCGAGGCCGCCGCATTCATCCGTCATTACGGCGAGCACCGCCACGACGTGGAGCACGAGATCGACGGCATCGTCGTCAAGGTGGACGACCTGGCGATGCACGAGGAGCTCGGGGCGACCAGCCGCGCCCCGCGCTGGGCCATCGCCTACAAGTATCCGCCGGAACAGGTGAACACCAAGCTGCTCGACATCGTGGTCTCGGTCGGACGCACGGGGCGCGCCACGCCCTTCGCCGTCCTCGAGCCCGCGAAGGTCGCCGGCTCGGTCGTGCGTCAGGCGACCCTCCACAATCAGGATGTCGTGAAGGCCAAGGGGGTTCTCATCGGCGACACCGTCGTGCTCCGCAAGGCCGGCGACGTCATTCCCGAGGTGCTGGGGCCGGTCGTCGAGCTGCGGGACGGCGGTGAACGCGCGTTCGTGATGCCCGCGAGGTGCCCGGAGTGCGATTCACCGCTCGCCCCCGCGAAGGAGGGCGACATCGACCTGCGCTGCCCGAACACCAGGTCGTGCCCGGCTCAGGTGCGCGGTCGCGTCGAGCACATCGGGTCGCGCGGTGCGCTCGACATCGAAGGACTGGGCGAGGTGTCCGCCGCCGCCCTCACGCAGCCGGTGCGCCCCGAGGAACCCCCGCTGAGCACCGAGGCGGGCCTGTTCGACCTCACTCCGCGCGACCTGTTCGGAATCGATGTGGTCGTGCGCGACGCCGAGACCGGTCTCCCTCGACTGCTCGAAGACGGCACCCCCGATACACGGTCGCCGTTCCGGCGGCGTCGCAAACGCACAGATCCCGCGTTCGACGACGGCGGCGATTTCGACGGCGACGAAGAGCACATCCTCTCCGCCGCGGCGACATCACTGCTCGCGAATCTCGACGGCGCGAGGTCGAAGGAGCTGTGGCGCTTCCTCGTTGCGCTCAACATCCGGCATGTGGGTCCGGTCGCCGCCCGCGCCCTCGCGCAGTGGTTCGGATCGGTCGATGCGATCCGGGCAGCGACCCGCGACGAGCTCGCGGCGGTCGACGGCGTCGGCGGCATCATCGCGGATTCCCTGCAGGCATGGTTCGATGTCGACTGGCATCGCGACATCGTCGAGCGATGGGCCGCGGCCGGCGCGCGATTGGCGACTCCCGGTCACCCCGGACCGGGGGCGGCGGCCGTCGCGGGGGGCGTGCTCGAAGGCGTCACCGTGGTGGCGACGGGGACGCTGGAGGGCTATACGCGCGAGGGAGCGCAGGAGGCGATCGTCAACGCGGGTGGCAAGGCGGCTTCGAGCGTGTCCAAGAAGACCGACTTCGTCGCGGCCGGTCCCGGCGCGGGGTCCAAGCTCGCCAAGGCAGAGCAGCTCGGGGTGCGGGTGATCGACGCCGCTCAGTTCCACCTGCTCGTCACCGAAGGTCCCTCCGCGCTGGAGGAACCGGCCTGACTCCGGACGTCCGTCCGGCGACGGACGCCCGGCTCAGACGTCGTCCGCAAGGAGTCGATCGCGCACCTGCCGCCGCAGCACCTTGCCGATCAACGATGTCGGCAGCTCGTCGACCACGACGACGCGCTTGGGCACCTTGTAGGGCGTGAGCTCCTCGCGGGCGAAGGCCCGGATCGCCTCCGGGTCGATCCGGGCTCCGGCGGCGGCGACGACGGCCGCGACGACCTGTTCACCGGCACGATCATCGGGCAGACCGACGACGGCGGCATCGGCGATGCTCGGATGCCGCCGCAGCGCGTTCTCGACCTCGGTCGGAGCGACGTTGAAGCCGCCCGTGATCACGAGCTCCTTGATGCGGTCGACGATCCGGACGAACCCGGCATCGTCGATCGTGACGATATCCCCGGTGCGGAACCAGTCGCCCGCGAAGACGGCGGCGGTCTCCTCCGGCTTGCGGAAGTACCCGTCGAAGACCTGCGGTCCGCGCACGATCAGCTCACCCGCCTCTCCCGGGGGCATGTCGCGGCCGGGATCCTCGGGATCCACGACGCGGCACTCCGTGCCGGGGAGCGGGAGTCCGACGGTTCCGGGGACGCGGTGGGGGGCGACCGGGTTGGCCATCAGGACGGGGGAGCACTCCGACAGGCCGTACCCCTCGACCAGATAGCCGCCGGTGGCCGCCTCGAAGGGCACGACCAGATCGTGTGAGAGCGCCATGGCGCCGGAGATCGCGATGCCGGTTCCCGCCAGCGACACTCCCCGCTCCTCGGCCGAGGCGAGCAGGCGTCGTGCGATCGGCGGCACGAGAGGGAGGAACGTCGCGGGCCGCTTCTTCGTGACCGACAGCACCATGTCGGGATCGAAGCGAGGGAAGAGCACCAGGCGGGCCGCCATCGACATGGCGAACGTCAAGCAGAGCGTGAGGCCGTAGGCATGGAACATCGGAAGCACCGCGTAGACGACGCAGCCTTCGCCGCGCGTGATCGTGGGAACCCATGCTCGGGCCTGCGCCGCGTTTGCGAGAAGGTTCCGGTGCGTGAGGCGGGCGCCCTTCGGTGACCCGGTCGTGCCGCTGGTGTATTGGATGAGCGCGAGGTCGTCCGTCTCCGGTCGCGGATGCGAGGCATCCAAGGCGGTGGCGCTGACGACGTCGTCCCAGGCGATGGTCCCGGAGGTGGGTGCCGTCAGCGCCTCACGCCCCTCGCGCGCCTTTCGGATGGGCAGGTGCAGCGCCAGTCGGGTGTGCCAGGGCATCGCGGTGGTGAGATCCACCGAGACGAGGGAGTCCACGCGTACCTCGTCGGAGAACGCCTGCACCGTCGCCGCGACCTTGGACCACACGATGGCGTGCTTCGCGCCGTGATCGGCGAACTGGCGTTCCAGCTCGACCGGCGTGTAGAGCGGATTGTGCTCCACGACGACCGCACCCAGGCGCAGGATCGCGTAGAAGGCCACGACGTGCTGCGGGCAGTTGGGAAGGACGATCGCGACCGGTTCGCCCGCGGTCACCCCGACCTCCCTCAGCCCGGCGGCGGCTCGAGAGATCTGCACCTCCAGATCCTGATAGCTCGTCGTGCGCCCGAAGAACTCCAGCGCGGGAGCATCGGGGTGGGTGCGCGCCGAAGCGGCGACGATGTCCACGAGCGAGCCCGAGACCTCCGCCAGGTCCTCCGGAACTCCTTCGGCGTAGCTGTGGATCCACGGACGCGGCGGGTCGTAGGTCGCTGACACGGGCATCAGCCTAGACGGGTCGCGTGCCCCGGGACGGACGGAGACACCCGCCTACAATGGTCTGGTGTCTGAAATCACCCCCGATCTCGTGCGCCATCTCGGTGTGCTCGCCAGGATCCAGCTCGACGACGAGGAGGTCGACCGCCTCACCGGGCAGCTCGATGCGATCGTCGACAACATCGCGAAGGTGTCGCAGGTGGCGACACCGGATGTGGTCGCCACGAGCCATCCCATCCCGCTGCTGAACGTCTTCCGTGCCGACGAGGTGGGGCACACGCTCACCGTCGACGAGGCGCTCCAGAACGCTCCGGATGCCGCCGACGGCCGTTTCCGCGTGACCGCGATCCTCGGCGAAGAGCAGTAGAGGACGGATCCGTGACCGACATCACCAACCTCTCCGCCGCCGCGCTCGCCGACCGCCTCGCTGCCGGCGAGATCTCCAGCGTCGAGGCGACACAGGCCCACCTCGATCGCATCGCCGCCGTCGACGGCGACATCCATGCCTTCCTGCACGTCAGCGACCATGCACTCGACGTCGCCGCGGACATCGACCGTCGTCGCGCGTCCGGCGAGGTCCTCAATGCTCTCGCCGGCGTGCCGGTGGCGATCAAAGACGTGCTCGTGACCACGGACATGCCCTCCACGAGCGGATCGAAGATCCTCGAGGGGTACATGTCGCCGTACGACGCGACCGTCGTCGCGCGTTCGCGTACGGCGGGCCTGGTTCCGCTCGGCAAGACGAACATGGACGAGTTCGCGATGGGCTCGTCCACCGAGCACTCCGCCTACGGGCCGACCCGCAACCCGTGGGACCTGGAACGCATCCCCGGCGGGTCGGGCGGCGGCTCCGCCGCCGCGGTCGCCGCCTACGAAGCGCCCCTCGCGCTCGGCTCCGACACCGGGGGCTCGATCCGGCAGCCGGCGCATGTCACGGGAACGGTCGGGGTGAAGCCGACCTACGGTGCCGTGAGCCGATACGGCGCGATCGCCCTGGCATCGAGCCTGGATCAGGTCGGCCCTGTCACCCGAACGGTGCTCGACGCCGGACTCCTGCACGATGTCATCGGCGGTCATGACGCGAACGACTCCACGTCGCTCACGGATTCCTGGCCGTCCTTCGCCGAAGCCGCCCGAGAGGGCGCGCGCGGCGATGTGCTCCGGGGTCTGCGGGTGGGCGTGATCCGCGAGCTCGGGGAGGATGGATTCCAGCCCGGCGTGACCGCGGCATTCCGCGCGTCGCTGTCGGCGATGGAGGCCGCGGGTGCCGATATCGTCGAGATCAGCGCTCCTCACTTCGAATACGGCGTGGCCGCCTACTATCTCGTGCTGCCCGCCGAGGCATCGAGCAATCTCGCGAAGTTCGACTCCGTGCGCTTCGGCATGCGCGTGAGCCCTCGCGCGGGCGCGACGGTCGAAGACGTCATGGCCGCCACGCGCGACGCGGGGTTCGGCGACGAGGTCAAGCGGCGGATCATCCTGGGCACCTACGCCCTCTCTGCCGGATACTACGACGCCTACTACGGCTCGGCGCAGAAGGTGCGCACGCTCATCCAGTCCGACTTCGACGCCGCCTTCGAGAGAGTCGACGTCATCGCCACCCCGACCGCGCCCACCACGGCGTTCCGCCTCGGCGAGAAGCTCGACGACCCGATGCAGATGTACCTGAACGACGTCACGACGATCCCG
The DNA here is from genome assembly GCF_002321605.1 of Microbacterium sp. UBA1612. NCBI lineage: Bacteria > Bacillati > Actinomycetota > Actinomycetes > Micrococcales > Microbacteriaceae > Microbacterium > Microbacterium sp. UBA1612. Next base: position 96,412 of record NZ_DCMW01000025.1, on the reverse strand, counting down.
GCGAACCTCGCCGGCGTGCCGGGGATCTCGATTCCGGCCGGCCTCGCGGCGGAGGACGGCCTGCCCGTCGGCATCCAGTTCCTCGCGCCCGCTCGCGAGGACGCCCGTCTGTACCGTGTCGGGGCCGCACTCGAGGCTCGTCTTGTCGATTCATGGGGAGGTCCGCTTCTGGACCGCGCACCTGTCCGAGGAGGGGCACGCTGATGGCCGGCAGCAAGCTGATGGACTTCGACGAGGCGCTCGAGCGCTTCGAGCCCGTGCTCGGGTTCGAGGTGCACGTCGAGTTGAACACCCGCACCAAGATGTTCTCCGGTGCGCCCAATCCCGCCCACCCCGACAACCACGACGCCGCGCCGAACACCCTGGTGGCTCCCGTGGACATGGGGCTTCCCGGTTCACTGCCGGTGGTGAACGAGCAGGCGATCCGCTCATCGATCAGTCTGGGCTTGGCGCTCGGGTGCTCCATCGCCCCGTCGAGCCGATTCGCACGCAAGAACTACTTCTATCCCGACCTGGGGAAGAACTACCAGATCTCGCAGTACGACGAACCCATCGCCTTCGAGGGGAGAGTCGAGGTGGAGCTCGAGGACGGAACGATCGTCGAGGTCCCCATCGAGCGTGCGCACATGGAGGAGGACGCCGGAAAGCTCACCCACATGGGCGGTGCCACGGGCCGCATCCAGGGGGCGGAATACTCGCTGGTCGACTACAACCGCGCCGGCGTTCCGCTGGTCGAGATCGTCACCAAGCCGATCTTCGGTGCGGAGCACCGCGCGCCCGATCTCGCGAAGGCCTACGTCGCCACGATCCGCGACATCGTGCGATCGCTGGGCATCTCGGAAGCGCGGATGGAGCGCGGCAACCTGCGCTGCGACGCGAACGTCTCCCTGCGGCCGCGGGCCGCAGCGGGACAGCCGGTGGCGCCGCTGGGCACCAGAACCGAGACGAAGAACGTCAACTCGATGCGCTCGGTCGAGCGCGCCGTGCGCTACGAGATCCAGCGACAGGCCGCGATCCTGGCCGATGGCGGCGCGATCGTGCAGGAGACCCGCCACTGGCACGAGGACACCGGCACCACGTCACCTGGGCGCCCGAAGTCCGACGCGGACGACTATCGTTACTTCCCCGAGCCGGATCTGCTGCCCGTCGCGCCGGCGCCCGACCTGGTCGAGAAGCTTCGCGCGGCCCTTCCGGAAGCGCCGGCGGCGCATCGCCGTCGTCTGAAGGCCGCGTGGGGGTTCACCGACCTGGAATTCCAGGACGTCCGCAACGGCGGACTGCTCTCGGAGGTCGAGGCGACCGTCGCCGCCGGGTGTGCGCCCGCTGCCGCCCGCAAGTGGTGGACGGGTGAGATCAGCCGCATCGCGAACGCGCAGGGTGCCGAGCCGGGAGCGCTCGTCACGCCGGCCGATGTCGCGGCCCTGCAGGCGCTGGTCGTGGCCGGCACCCTCACCGACAAGCTCGCACGGCAGGTGCTCGAGGCGATGATCGCCGGCGAGGGCACACCGCAGGAGATCGTCGACGCACGTGGTCTTGCCGTGGTCTCCGACGACGGCGCGCTCGTGGCGGCGATCGACGAAGCCCTGGCCGCACAGCCCGACGTGCTCGAGAAGATCCGGGACGGCAAGGTACAGGCCGCCGGAGCGATCATCGGTGCCGTCATGAAGGCGATGAGGGGGCAGGCCGACGCCGCACGGGTGCGGGAGCTCATCCTGGAGCGCGCCGCGCAGTGATCAGCCGGTCAGCCGACCGGCGTCGGCTGCGGGCGGCGTGTCGGTGGCCGGGAGCACGATAGAAGCATGGGACGCGGGGACGGTTCGGGGCGCATCGTGTCCGCCGCGGGCGCGGATGACACGGGGGCGGGAATCCTCCACGTCGACATGGACGCGTTCTATGCGGCGGTGGAGGTGCTCGACGACCCTTCCCTGGCCGGGAAGCCGATCATCGTCGGTGCGCCGGAGGGGCGCGGGGTCGTCTCGAGCGCGTCGTACGAGGCCCGGCGCTTCGGCGTGCGCTCGGCGATGCCCGTGGGGCAGGCGCTGCGCCTCTGCCCGACGGCGACCGTCGTCCCGCCGCACTTCGAGCGCTACATCGCCCTGTCGCGGCAGGTGATGGACATCTTCCGGGATGTCACGCCCCTTGTCGAGCCGCTGTCCATCGACGAGGCCTTCCTCGACGTGCGCGGGGCGCGACGACTCTGGGGGAGACCTGGGGAGATCGCACGGATGCTGCGGCGGAAGGTCCGCGATGAAACCGGCCTCACGTGCAGCATCGGCGCAGCGGCCACGAAGCACGTCGCGAAGATGGCGTCGACGATCAGCAAGCCCGACGGGCTGCTCATCGTGGCCGAGGCAGACACGCAGCGTTTCCTCGCTGCCCGCTCGGTACGCGCGCTGTGGGGCGTGGGGCCGAAAGCGGCGGAAGCGCTCGAATCGCGCGGACTGCGCACCGTCGCCGACGTTCTCGACGCACCCACATCGGTGCTCGAGCACGCTCTCGGCTCCGCGATGGCCCACCGCGTGTGGCACCTCTCCCGCGGGATCGACCCCCGCGAGGTCACGACGGAGCGGGTGGAGAAGAGCGTCGGGCACGAGGAGACCTTCGGCGAAGACATCGACGACCCGCGCGTGCTCCGCTCCGAGTTCCGGCGCCTCGCCGATCGTGTGGCGGCTCGGCTCCGATCGCACGGGTGGGAGGCCGGCGTCGTCGCGGTGAAGGTGCGTCTGTCCGACTTCACCACCCTGTCGAGATCGCAGACTCTCGCTGAGCCGACGTCCGTCGGTCAGCGGATCGGGGAGACCGCGATCGAGCTGTTCGAGACGGTGGCGCGGGATCTGCCGGTGCGCCTGATCGGGGTCCGCGGAGAAAAGCTCCGTTCGTCCGGCAGCGGAGCGCTGGCGCTCTGGGACGACGATGAGGACTGGCGGCGCGTCGAAGACGCGCTCGACGGCGCGACGGCGAAGTTCGGGAAGGGCGCTGTGACACGGGCCACCCTTCTCGGTCCCGCGAGAGCCGGTGGTGCCGCGCCGTCGCATCCGCGGGCCGACCACCCGCCCGCACACTGATCGGGATCTGTCCCCGCGGCTCGGATGCGGGTAGCGTGGACGACATGCCCAACATCGCACTCGAACTCGGCAAGCAGTCGGCGGCCTTCGGCGTCAACAGCGCGTATGGAGAACAGCAGGACGTCGACGGCGTCCGCATCGTTCCCGTCGCCCTGTCGTGGTCGGGATTCGGTGGCGGCAGCGACGACGCGGGCAACGGTGGTGGCGGTGGCGGTGGCTACGCGATCCCGCTCGGCGCGTACATCCGCCGCGGTGACGACCTCCGCTTCGAGCCGAACATCGTGTCGCTGCTCGCCGTCGCGATCCCCTTCGTGTGGGTCGCGGGTCGCTCGCTTAGCCGTGTCATCCGCATCCTCAAGAAGTAGTCGCGACCCGGTCGATCTCGCCCTCGCCCGTGCGGCCTCCGTCGTGCGGGATGCCGTTGCGGCGACCGCTGCGGCGAATCCGGTCGTGCTCATCGACGGTCGCAGCGGGGCAGGAAAGTCCTCACTGGCGCGACGTCTGATACGGGATTGGCCGATGCGCGGTCGCGTGCAGGCTGTCGCCCTCGACGCGCTCTATCCCGGATGGGACGGGCTGCGCGAGGGTGTCGAGCTCGCGCGAGAGCAGATCCTGATCCCTCATGCTCGCGGTGTCATCGGCGTGTGGCGCAGCTGGGATTGGGAGCGCGACGGGTGGGATGCGGCCCACGCCGTCGACCCGGCGCTGCCGCTCATCGTCGAGGGAGCCGGGCTTCTCACTCCCGGGACGGCGCCGCTGGGCGACGTCCGCGTCTGGCTCGAGTCTCCGGCGGCCTCCCGTCGGCACCGCGCGCTCGATCGCGACGGCGAGACCTACCGTCCGCACTGGGAACGGTGGGCGGCGCAGGAGGACCGCCACCTCGCCGAAGACGAGCCGGCGTCCCGTGCGACGCACGTGTTCCCCGTGCCCTGATCACGCCGTGAGGTGATCCGCGCTCGGCGATATCAGTCGTCGAGAGCCGTCATCAGGCCGTCGAGACGGAATCCCAGCCATTCGTAGACGCCGAAGCGGGGATCATCGACCTCGCCGTCGCTCTCCGTCCGGATCCCGAGGCGCTCGGCGAGCACGAGTCGCAGGGCGGCCAGGCAGCGTACCCACGCGGCCGCGGTGGGCGGATCCAGGGGAAGTCCCACCGGCTCGAGGTCGGTCGGATCCTCCGCGAGCAGGGGCGCCAACGACGCCACCACCATCGCGGCGTCGTCGCTGCGCCGCTCCAGGAGGGTCGGCTCGGTGAGGCGGCGGAATTCGGCTGAGCCCTGCGGGTCGTCGGTGTACGCATCGGGGACCAGGCGCGCGACCGCCGGGTCCTCCGTCGGTCGTGACGCCTGAAGCAGCTCGTCGAACTGCGTGACGAGGTCGGTGAGGTGCGTCGCCTCGAGTGGAGTGATCTCGAGGATCACGGTCTTGGCGTCGGTCATTCCGGTGCCTCTCTCACGGTCGCCCACAGTCCGTAGTCGTGCATCGCTTGCGCGTGAAGCTCCATCTGTTCGCGCGCTCCCTCAGCCACGACGGCATGTCCGTCGTGGTGCACGGCGAGCATGAGATGCTCGGCGCGATCCCGCGGATAGCCGAAGTACGTGCGGAACACGTGCACCACATAGCTCATCAGATTCACGGGGTCGTTCCAGACCACGGTCTGCCAGACGCGTGCGAAGTGCTGGCCAGCGGTGACGGACTGCTCGATCTCTGGGAGTGTCGGAGTCGTCGTCATGCCCACCCCAGTTCGTGCAGCTTCTCGTCGTCGATCCCGTAGAAGTGCGCGATCTCGTGAACGAGCGTCGTGTGCACCTCGCGGCGCAGCTCCGGCTCGTCGGCGCACCGGTCCAGGTGGGGCTCGCGGTAGACGATGATGCGATCGGGCAGCTCGCCCATGCCGTATCGATCACGCTCGGTCAGCGACCATCCGTCGTAGAGGCCGAGCAGATCGAGACTCCCGTCCTCCGGGCGGTCCTCCACCACGAACACGACATTGTCGAGACCATCGACCATGTCGTCGGGCAGTCGGTCGAGCTCGTCCACGACGAGCGCCTCGAATGTCTCGGCATCCATGTCACGCATTGGGGTGGCTAACGGGACTTGAACCCGCGACCCCCGCGACCACAACGCGGTGCTCTACCAACTGAGCTATAGCCACCATGTCCTCCCGCCGAGCGGGCAACCAGAAGATTCTCTCACATAATCGGAGCGAACGACGACACGACGGATGCCGCGGCGGTGCGTGCGTGATCGCTCGTCGGGCCGGGCTCCGGCACGAAGACCGCCTGGCGGTAGTAGGCCAGTTCGCGGATCGACTCCTTGATGTCGGCGAGCGCGCGATGGCCGCCGTCTTTCGCCGGCGCGTGAATGTATGCGCGGGGATACCAGCGTCGGGAGAGCTCCTTGATGCTGGAAACGTCGACGTTCCGATAGTGCAGGTGATCGTCGACGTCGGGCATGTACTTCGCCAGGAACATGCGGTCCGTTCCGATGGTGTTGCCGGCCAGCGGGGCCTTGCTCGGCAGGGGGGCGAATCGGCGGATGTACGCGAGAGTCTGCGCTTGCGCGTCCGCGAGGCTGACGCCTGCGGGGAGTTCGTCGAGAAGCCCGGAGGACTCGTGCATCGAGGTGACGAAGTCGTTCATATTGGCCAGCGCGGTCTGGGACGGCTTGATCACGACCTGGAATCCCGGGTCGAGCACACGCAGCTCGAAATCGGTCACCACGACGGCGATCTCGACGAGTTCATCGACCGCAAGGTCGAGACCCGTCATCTCGCAGTCGATCCATACGAGTCTGTCGTTCTCGCTCCCGGCCATGGGCTCATCCTATCGATCGCGCCGACACCGGCCGCGTGCGCGCCGTTCGCTACTCTGGAAGGGCCCTCGTAGCTCAATGGATAGAGCATCGGCCTTCTAATCCGGTGGTTGCAGGTTCGAGTCCTGTCGGGGGCACTTCTGATCGGTCACGCGACCCCCTTCCGTTCGGCGTATGACGGGCGTACCGTCGGTGGCGTCGGAAGGAGTTCATCATGGCAACGACCGAGACCATGCACGGACTGTGGGTCGCCTACGGGCCCGCGGGAGTGGTGGGAAGCATTCGCCGGGACGACGCGGGCTACACCGTCACGATGGCCGGCGCAGACGAGGCGATCGGCACCTACCCGACGATGGACGTCGCGAAGAGCGCACTGCACGCCCATCTCAAGCCGGGGTCGGACTGGCCGCAGTTCCGCGAACACTGACGCCGCGTCGTCGGGTCTCCGTCAGCTGTAGCGCGACGTGGACGAGCGGACCGATCAACACCGCGAACAGCACGGTGCCCACACCCACGGTGCCGCCGAGCATCCACCCGGCGGCAAGCACCGTGACTTCGACGCTGCCGCGTGCCAGCCAGATGGGCCACCTCCACCGTCGGTGGATTCCGGTCATGAGACCGTCGCGCGGGCCGGGACCGAAGTTCGCTCCGATGTAGAGGCCGGAGGCGGCGGCGACCACCACGATCCCGCCGAGGCACGCGGCGACCTGCCCCAGGGTGCCCTCCGCCGGAGGCAGGACGTCGAGGACGACCTGCATGGAGGTGCCGACGAGAACGATGTTGGCCACGGTACCGGCGCCGGGTCGCTGTCGAAGCGGTAGCCACAGCAGGAGCACGCCGAGTCCGATGAGATTCGTCGTCCACCCGACACCGATGCTGATGTGACCGGAGACACCTTCGGCGAGGACGGTCCACGGGTCCACGCCGAGGCCCGCCCGCACGGTCAGGGCGCACCCGGCTCCGTAGAGCAGCAGCCCCACCACGAGCTGCACGAGGCGACGTGTCATGTCTCGATCCAATACCTCGATTGGCTCGAGGTAAACGGGCCAATGTGATAGGGGTGGCTTCGTGGATGCGAAGATCTCGGCACGTTCCCTGTCATCTGCGCTCGGCGGCTGGCGGTCGCGCGAGCCCGCCTACGAAGCGCTGGCCGACGGGGTGCGGCTCTTGTGCATGGACAACCGGATCGCTCCGCGAACCGCACTGCCGGCTGAGCGCGAGCTCGCACACGCGCTCGGCCTCAGCCGCAGCACGGTGGCGGCGGCGTACCGCAGTCTGCGGGAGTCCGGACACATCACGAGCGTGCGCGGATCCGGCTCGATCACCTTGCCGCTCCGGCGACACGACCCCGGCCACACTCGAGGCGACGAGGGCGCGATCGACCTGCAGCAGGCGAGTCCGCCCGCGTGGCCGGGGCTGTCGGGGGTGATCGCCGAGGCGGCGGCCGACGCAGCCTCTCTGGTCGGACGATCCGGCTACGACATGGTCGGCGACGAGCGCCTGCGCGCCGGGATCGCGGCTCGCTACTCCGAGCGCGGCCTGCCGACCGATCCCGAGCAGGTGCTGATCACGAACGGCGCGCAGAGCGCCATCCATCTCCTGGCGCGCACGCTCGTGACGCGCGGTGACCGCGTGTTGCTGGAGACTCCCACGTATCCCCACGCCGCGGACGCCTTCCGACGCGCCGGAGCCCGATTGGTCGGCGTTCCGGTGACCACGTCCGACGGCTGGGATCTCGATCGCGCGACACAGGCCTTCGGGCGCACTCTGCCGATGCTCGCCTACCTCATGCCCGACTTCCAGAACCCGACCGGGCGGTCGATGTCCGACGAGGAGCGGGCCGTCTTCCTTCGCGAGGCCGAGCGAGCGGGCACCACCCTCATCGTGGACGAGACGACGGCGGACCTCGGGATCGAGGAACCCCGTTCCGGCGTGCGATCTTTCCGCGCCGCTGATCCCGCGCACGTCGTGCGCATCGGCTCGGTCGGCAAGACCGTCTGGGGCGGCTTGCGCGTCGGATGGATCCGGGGCGAGGTGGGGCTGCTGCGCCGATTCGTCGCGGCACGGCCGGAGGGCGACCTCGGCACCCCGGAGCTGGAGCAGGACATCGCTCGACGTCTCGTCGCTCGCCTGGACGAGATCGTCACCCAGCGGGCGCACGTGCTGGGGGAAGGTCGCGATGCCGTGACGGCGGCGCTGCGCGAACGGCTTCCCGAATGGGCCGTGCCGGAGGTGCGCGGAGGCGTCTCGTTGTGGGTCGGGCTGGATGCGCCGCTGAGCTCCGCCTTGGTGATGGATGTGCGATCACGGGGCCTTCTGCTCTCGGCGGGGCCGCGCTTCTCGATCGAGGGTGGCCATGACCGCCACCTTCGGGTCCCGTTCACGAGTGCGCCCGACGCCCTGGTGCGTGCGGTCGACATTCTCGCGGAGCGCTGGCCGCAGGTGCGGCGGCTCGCTCCGGACGCCGGCGTGGACGCTCTCGCGACCGTCGTGTGAGGCCCGCACGCGGCCTCGTCATGCGTAGCGGATGCACTCGAGAGCGTCGTCGGGTGACCAGAAATCTCCCAGGTTCTGGAACTCTCGACGCAGCGGGTTGAGACGACGTGCGCGCCAGCGCTCGAGCGTGTCGTCTCCGACGCGCTCGAGGTGACCGACGATCCTGCCCCGCGCGTCGAGCACACGCCACAGGCCGAAAGATGCCGGGTACAGTCCCAGCGGGGTGGGTCGCGTGAGGTGCGGCGCGATGGTGTCGGTCAGGACGATCATGATTCTCTCCTCTCGAGTTCGAACGTAGCTTCGACCTCCGACATCGCGATCGGGGGCTCACCCTTCCTGCACAGGTGATGCCTCGCCGTGCTCTGTCCACGGCGAAGCCGGTGGACGGTCGTCGTCTCGTCGGCGCCGGTGAAGCTGGTCGTGCCGGCGGTCGTCGGGCACGCGGCCGCCGGCTCACATCGTGGGGAAGTCCCCCGCGCACGCTGAGGAGGAGACATGAACGACACCATCACCGTGGTGGGCAACCTCGCCACGCCACCCGAGACGAAGCACCTCCCGGACGGCACGCCCGTGACCAGCTTCCGGCTCGCCTCGAGCAGGCGGAAGTTCGACACCGGCGCCGGTCGCTTCGTCGACGTCGACGCAAATTACTACACGGTCTCCGCGTATCGGGAGTTCGGCCAGCACGTGGCGCAGTCGCTGACGAAGGGGAGCAGGGTCGTCGTGACGGGGCGCCTGCGACTGCGCTCGTGGCAGTCCGAGCACGGATGGCGGACGTCGCCGGAGGTCGACGCCGACGCGATCGGACCCGACCTCCGCTACGGCGTCACGTCGTTCCGCCCCCAGGAGCGGTCGACTTCGGAGCGAACACCTTCCGAGGCATCGGACACCTGGACGACGGCGACACCGGGCGGGAGCGATTCCTCCGAGAACGGAGCGCTCGCGGCCTCTCCGGCGACCGGCGCGGCGGGGGACTGGGGTGCGCCGGCCCCCGAGGCGGAGGCCACGCCGTTCTGACCGGGCGCGCAGCATGGCGCACGTAGACTCGGCAGGGTGTCCCCGCGCCTGCGAGATTCCCGCCGCCTGCATCCGCCCGTGACGCCCACGCGAGGCGCGGCCAGGACCGCGCTCGCCGCACTCGCGGTGTTCGGCGTCGTCGCGCTCACCGGGTGCACCGCTCTCGCGGAGGACCCGGGCCCGACGGCGACGCCGACCGTGTCCATCGAGGTGACCCCGACGCCCACCGAACCGGCGGAGCCGGCGCTCCGTCCGGAGGGCACCGCCGCGGAGAACCTGGAGTTCTTCACCCTCGTGGTCGAAGAGGTGTGGGCGGCCGGGGGCGAGAGTGCCGTCGCCGGCAGGACGTACATCGACGCACTCACCGCCGCCGGTTTCGACAAGTCCGCGATGCAGGTCACCGAGGACACCTCCACGGTCGGCAACCCCGCTGAGAGCATCCAGTTCTCGGTCGCGTGGGGCGAGGAATGCCTCGTGGGACAGGTCGGTCCGGCGACGGGAGATCCGTTCACGGTCGTCGTCGATGCGCTTCCCGACGGGGGATGCCTGGTCGGTGCAACGCGTCCGATCGACTGGTGAGCAGGTCCCGCTACGGCGCGCAAGCGGTTCGCGGACCCGCATAGACTGGAGCGGCTATGGCTGAGTACATCTATCAGATGGTCCGCGCGCGCAAGGCCGTGGGCGAGAAGTTGATCCTTGACGACGTCACGATGTCGTTCATCCCCGGTGCGAAGATCGGCATGGTGGGCCCCAACGGCGCCGGCAAGTCGACGATCCTGAAGATCATGGCCGGCCTCGACCAGCCGTCGAACGGCGAGGCGAAGCTCAGCCCGGGCTTCACCGTCGGCATCCTCATGCAGGAGCCGGAGCTCGACGAGACCAAGACCGTGCTGGAGAACATCCAGGAGGGCGTCGCCATCAAGGCCAAGCTCGACCGCTTCAACGAGATCTCGGCGCTGATGAGCGACCCCGACGCCGACTTCGACGCACTGCTGGCGGAGATGGGCCAGTTGCAGGAGGAGATCGACGCGGCCGACGCGTGGGATCTCGACTCGCAGCTGGAACAGGCCATGAGCGCCCTCCGCACACCGCCCGGCGACGCCGAGATCTCGCACCTCTCCGGAGGCGAGAAGCGTCGTGTCGCCCTGACCAAGCTCCTGCTTCAGAAGCCCGATCTGCTCCTGCTGGACGAGCCCACCAACCACCTCGACGCGGAGAGTGTGCTGTGGCTCGAGCAGCACCTGCAGAAGTACGCCGGTGCGGTGATCGCGATCACCCACGACCGGTACTTCCTCGACAACGTCGCAGAGTGGATCGCGGAGGTCGACCGCGGGCGTCTCTATCCGTACGAGGGCAATTACTCGACCTACCTCGAGAAGAAGCGCGAACGCCTCGAGATCCAGGGCAAGAAGGACGCGAAGCTCGCCAAACGCCTTTCCGAGGAACTCGACTGGGTCCGCTCGAACACCAAGGGCCGTCAGGCCAAGTCGAAGGCGCGTCTGGCTCGCTACGAGGAGATGGCGGCCGAGGCTGAGCGCACCCGCAAGCTCGACTTCGAGGAGATCCAGATTCCGCCGGGACCTCGCCTCGGCAACATCGTGATCGAGGCGAAGAAGCTGCAGAAGGGCTTCGACGGTCGTTCGCTCATCGACGGTCTCACCTTCAGCCTGCCGCCGAACGGCATCGTCGGCGTCATCGGTCCCAACGGTGTCGGCAAGACCACGCTGTTCAAGACGATCGTCGGCCTGGAATCGCTCGACGGCGGGGATCTGAAGGTCGGTGAGACCGTCAAGATCAGTTACGTCGATCAGACGCGCTCGAACATCGACCCGAACAAGTCGCTGTGGGAGGTCGTCTCGGACGGCCTGGACATCATCACCGTGGGCAAGACCGAGATCCCCTCTCGTGCCTACGTGTCGAAGTTCGGATTCAAGGGGCCGGACCAGCAGAAGAAGGCGGGCGTCCTCTCCGGAGGTGAGCGCAACCGACTGAACCTCGCGCTCACGCTCAAGGAGGGTGGGAACCTGTTGCTGCTCGACGAGCCCACCAACGACCTCGACGTGGAGACCCTCGGCTCGCTCGAGAACGCGCTCCTGGAGTTCCCGGGATGCGCCGTGGTCATCACGCACGACCGGTGGTTCCTCGACCGCATCGCCACCCACATCCTCGCCTACGAGGGCACCGATGAGGATCCCGACCGGTGGTACTGGTTCGAGGGCAACTTCGAGGCTTACGAGCAGAACAAGCTCGAGCGTCTCGGGCCCGACGCCCTCAACCGGGCGAGCTCGACGTATCGCAAGCTCACGCGTGACTGAGACCGGCGGCGGTCGGCTCCACATCCCCATCCATCTACGGTGGGGCGACCTCGACGCGTTCAATCACGTCAACAACGCGACGATGCTGAAGCTCCTCGAAGAGGCGCGCGTGCGTGCCTTCTGGCTGCCGCATGCCGGCGAGACCGCGCCGTCGACGGCCGTGCTCGATTCCGGGCTGCACAGCGGCGTGCTCACGCTCATCGCCCGACAGGAGATCGAGTATCTCGCGCCGGTGCCCTACCGACGCGAGCCGCTGGATGTGCAGATCTGGTTCGGGAGACTCGGCGGGTCGAGCATCGATGTCTGCTACGAGGTGTGCGGGCCGATCACCGACCCCGAGCCGCAGGTGTTCGCACGGGCCACGACTGTCGTCGTGAAGGTGGACGCCGCATCCGGCCGTCCGATGCGGCTCTCGACGGACGAGAGGTCCGCGTGGGAGCCGTTCCTGGGTGATCCGATCAGCTTCGGCCACCGGCGCTGAGTCCCGCCCCCGTCACGATGCCGGGACGCGCACCATGACCTCCTGGGCGACGCTTGCCACGAGGGCGCCGTCCCGCGTGTAGAGCCGGCCGGTGCCGAGACCGCGGCCGCCGCGCGCGCTCGGGGATTCCTGCACATAGAGCAGCCACTCGTCGACGCGCGCGAAGCGGTGCCACCACATGGCGTGATCGAGGCTGGCGACCTTCAGACCCGGCGTCGCCCACGCGATGCCGTGCGCGCGCAGGATGGACTCCTGGATGGACAGGTCGCTCATGTAGGCCAGGACCGCTCGGTGCACCAGGGGGTCGTCGCCGATGGGACGTCGCAGCCGCAGCCACACCGCCTGGCTGGGGCTGTGCTCGCCCTCGACGCTCAGATACAGCGGCGACGGGATGTGCCGGAGGTCGACCGGCCGATCGATGAACAGGCTCTTGGACATGGGGTGGACGTCGGGAAGGTGATCCTCGATGCGGGGCAGATCCTCCGGACCGGGCAGACCCTCCGGCATCGGCGCGTGATGCTCGAAGCCCGGGTCGTCGACCTGGAACGACGCGATCATCGAGAAGATGGGCACACCGTCCTGGAAGGCCTGCGTGCGTCGCGTGGAGAAGGAACGGCCGTCGTGGATGCGATCGACGGAGAACGTGATGCCCTGGGCGGAGTCGCCGGGCCGCAGAAAGTATCCGTGCATCGAGTGCACCGCGCGATCGTCGGGGATGGTTCGCTCCGCGGCGACGATCGACTGCGCCAGCACCTGCCCGCCGAACACGCGTCCGAGCGGCATCGCGAGGGAGGAGCCGGTGAAGATGTCCTCGGTCGTCCGGGCCGCCGTCGTCGACAGGTCCAGCACGTGCAGCATGGCCGCGACCGGGTCATGGTCGGCGGTGGGCGAGGTCGGGGCGACGTCGGTCATGGGGCCTCCGGATGCCGTTCACGCCGTCGGAGCACGGCTGGTGGATAGTCTAAGTCGGATGTCCCCGCGCCTTCTTCTTGCCGATCCGCACGCCGCATCGGATGCCCTCACCTTCGCCGGACGCACCCGTGCCCTCGGCGATGGCGCGGTGAGGCTTCGCGCGTCGGCGGGCGTGCTCGTGATGACCTCCGCCCCGCTCGCACCGCGCGGACTGTTCGACCGCACCCCGACGGTCCTGGCGATGCGCATGCTTCAGGCCGATCCCGAACTCGAGTGCGATCTCCTGGTGGACGCGTCCGCCCTCGATCGCGAAGACGCCTCCTCCTCGGCGCTGATCCTGCCCGACTCCGCCGTCTCAGCGCCGTGGGCCGGGGTCTCGCCGCCGCGCGGATCGTGGGAGGCCCACGGTGGGTTGGCGGCGTCGGTGCTGGCCTCGCGCGCCCAGTTCGGCATCGCCGCGGTGGCGGACGCGATGCCGGTCGATCCGGGCGAGGACATCGTGCGCGAGGTCCGGGCGGCGATCTGGGGCGAGCCGGACGACGCGCTCGGCGGGCTTCCCCTCGGCGCGGCTTTCGCCGCGTTCGCGCTCGGATTCATCGGTGGCGAAGAAGCGGCTCGCGTGCTGATCAACGGACCCTGGACGCGTGTCACCCTCGACCGTGGCCACGTGGTGGTGCGGGGGCCGGTCCGCGTGGGCATGACCGACGTTCGGTCCACCGGATCGCGCTGATCGCCTCAGACCGCGGCGGCCGCCGCTCGTCCTGCGGAGCGACCGGAGAAGAGGCACCCGCCGAGGAACGTCCCCTCCAGCGCGCGATAGCCGTGAACGCCGCCCCCGCCGAAACCGCTCGCCTCACCGGCCGCGTAGAGGCCGGGAATCGGATCCCCGGTGGCACCGAGCGCGCGCGAGGACAGGTCGGTCTCGATGCCACCGAGGGACTTGCGCGTGAGGAGGTGCAGCTTGACCGCGATGAGCGGACCGGCTGCGGGGTCCAGCAGTCGATGCGGTGATGCGGTGCGCACGAGCCGGTCGCCGCGGTAGGCGCGCGCGGAGCGCAGCATCGCGATCTGGGCATCCTTCGTGAAGGTGTTTCCGACCTCGCGATCACGACCCTCGACCTCTGCACGAACGAGCGCGGAATCCAGCGCGTCTCCGCCGGGAAGCTCACGCATCTTCACGATCAGGCCGTCGAGGTCGGGGCTGACCACGAAATCGTCGCCACGGTCGAGGAAAGCCTGCACGGGCCCGCTCGCGCCCCTGCCCAGGCGCGAGCGCAGCAGCAGGCTGATGTCCTTTCCGGTGAGGTCGGGATTCTGTTCACTGCCGGAGAGGGTGAACTCCTTCTCGATGATCTTCTGCGACAGCACGAACCAGGAGTGGTCGTGACCGGTCGATCGCAGGTGGGCAAGGGTGCCCAGGGTGTCGAAGCCGGGGTAGAGCGGCACCGGCAGACGGCGGCCGGTCGCGTCGAGCCAGAGCGAAGAGGGCCCGGGCAGGATGCGGATGCCGTGTCCCGGCCAGATCGGCGACCAGTTCTGCACCCCCTCGACGTAGTGCCACATGCGGTCGCCGTTGATGAGGCGTGCGCCGGCGGTCTCGGAGACGCCGAGCATGGCTCCGTCGACGTAGGCCGGGACACCCGTCACCATCGTCCCCGGTGGGGGACCGAGACGCTCCGGCCACCGGCGACGCACCAGGTCGTGGTTTCCGCCGATACCCCCGGATGCCACGATGGTCGCCGCCGCGTCCATTTGGAACTCTCCCACGATCTCGCGGGACGTCGCGGTGCCCCGCACCGCACCGGAGGGCGCCAGCACGTCGCCCGCGGCACCCGTGACAGAGCCTTCGACCACGGTGAGCTCGCGCACTCGCCTGCGGGGGAGGATGACGGCACGGCCCTCGCCCTCTGCCTGCTCGAGCTCGGCCTGGAAGGCTGCGACGAGAGCCGGTCCCGTTCCCCAGACGATGTGGAAGCGCGGGACGGAGTTGCCGGGGCCGGTCGCTCCGTAGCCGCCCCGCTCGGCCCAGCCGACGACGGGGAAGAACCGCACTCCCTTGGACCGGAGCCACGAGCGCTTCTCACGGTGGGCGAATTCCAGATACGCCTCCGCCCACTTCCGTGGCCACGCGTCCTCGGCGCGGTCGAAGCCCGCCGTTCCGAACCAGTCCTGTCGGGCCAGATCCGGGGAATCGCGGATTCCCATGCGTCGCTGCTCCGGCGAGTCCACGAAGAAGAGCCCACCGAACGACCACCACGCCTGTCCGCCGAGATTGGAGCGGGGCTCCTGGTCGATCAGTGTGACATGTCGTCCGGCGGCGAGAGCCTCGGAGGCTGCGACGAGGCCGGCAAGGCCCCATCCGATCACCAGGACGTCGGTGCGCTGCATGTTTCCGGTCATCGGGACTCCTTCGTCTCGACCCGCGTCAGGAGGGTGCGTCCTCCTGGGCGGTCACCGACAGGTTGCCATGATCGCGACCGTCAGCGGCGGCGCCGATGCCGGTCGGCTCGAACGTGTTGACCATCGCGTGCGCCGCCCGCTCGAGGTAGTCCCACAGCGTGGCCTCGTGCAGCGGCGCGAGATGCAGGGAATCCACCGCGGTGCGCATGTGCGCCAGCCACCGATCCCGCGCGTCGGGATTGACGTGGAACGGCCGGTGCCGCATCCGCAGGCGCGGATGCCCGCGCCGTTCCCCGTAGGTGGTCGGGCCGCCCCAGTACTGCTCCAGGAACATCAGGAGGCGCTCCTTCGCCGGACCGAGATCCGCCTCGGGGTACATGGGCTGCAGCACGTCGTCGCCCGCGACACCGTCGTAGAAGACATCGACCAGCTTCACGAAGGTCTCGTGGCCGCCGATCTCGTCGTAGAAGCTGGCGGGTGCGGGGTCGGTCATCAGTTCTCCTCCTCGTCGTCCGCCGCCGTCTGGGTCGGAGGCGCGTCGGCGCCTCGCTTGAAACGCCACCGCGGAGATGCGGGGAGCTCGTCGGTGGCGGGTGCGAGCGGGTTCGGCTTCGTCTTGGGCGGGTTCGCGCCGCGCACGCGCTGTGCCGCGTCCGGGCCGGTCAGGGTCACCGTGCTCAGGTGCGGAACGTCGATGCCGTCGGCGTCGAGCGCGCGCCGCACGCGTGTGCGCAGCTCCTGTCCGACATCATCCCGTGCGCCGGCGCGCGTCTTGATGACCACGCGCACGACGATGGCATCGCCGCCGATCGATTCCAGACCCCACACCTCGGGAGGCTCGATGACGCGCGTGCGCCACTTCGGATCCTCTGCAAGGTCGGTCGCTGCCGTGAGCATGACTGCTTCGGCACGGTCGACATCGGCGGCGCGCGCGACGCCGATGTCGAGGACCACGCGCGACCACCCCTGCGACATGTTGCCGATCCGCGTGATCTCACCGTTGCGCACATACCAGAGGGTGCCGTGGACATCGCGCACGTGGGTGATGCGCACGCTGACGTACTCGACAATGCCGGTCGCGAGCCCGAGATCGACCACGTCGCCGATGCCGATCTGATCCTCGGCGACGATGAAGATGCCGTTCAGCACGTCCTTGACGATGTTCTGCGCCCCGAACCCCAGTCCCGCTCCGATCGCGGCGGTGAGGAGGGTGAGGGACCCCAGCGCGTTCGGGGCGAGCACGTTCACGATCAGCAGTCCGGAGACGATCACCACCGCCACACCGACGATGTTCTGCAGGATCGAGCCGAGGGTGCGCGTGCGCTGCACGAGTCGGAGTGAGGCCAGCGGCGACCTCTCCAGCGCCTGGGTGTCGAGCACGTTGGCGCGAGACTTCGCGCCGTGGACGATGCGGTCCACCACCCTTCGGATGATGATCCGCAGGATCCACGCGACGACCACGGCCACCGCGACGATCGCCGCCACCGCCAGCAGGCGGGTGCCGGCTTCCAAGAGCCACGCCTGCACAGCCGTCCACAGGTCCGTCTCCAGAACCTGCTCGGTCGTGTCCTGCGCGAAGTCGATGGCGCTCATCGCGACGATCCTAACGACGGTTGCCCCGGTGCTCGCTGTGCGGCGAGCACCGGGGCAACCGGAGCGGGATCACGAGGCGTCGCGCTCCTGAACCGCGAGCGCGCGCTCGACACCGGCGAGGTTCTCGTAGACCATGCGGCGCAGAGCCGCCGGGGCATCCGAGTGGGTGTCCAGCCAGGCGCGCGTCGCGTCGCGCAGCTCGACCGACGCGAGCACGCTCGGATAGAGCCCGGTGATCAGATACTCGGCGATCTTGTACGTGCGGCTGGTCCAGACGGTGTCGAGCATCGCGAAGTACGGTTCGACGAAGTCCGGCAGCAGTGCCGCACCCGAGGGGTGCACGAAGCCCATGGCCGCGAAGCGCACGATCGTGTTCGGCAGGTCATCCCGCTCGACCAGCGAAGCCCATGCGGCCTTCTTCGCTTCCGGCGTGGGGAGGGCGGCACGGGCCTGGGCGGCGAATTCACCGCCCTTTGCCGTGTTGTCCTGGGCGAGGGCGCGCTCGATGTCCGGCACGTCGACGACCGCACCCGCAGCGAGAGAAACCAGCAGCTGCCACGACAGGTCGGTGTCGATCTCGAGACCCTCGAGAGCGGTCTCGCCGTCGCGCAGCGCACGCACGTTCTCCCACTGCGACGGTGTCGCCGCGGCGGCGGCGAACGCCGTGGCGAACTGCAATTGGCTGTCGCTTCCCGAGGGAGCCTCCAGAGCGAGATCCCATAGCGCATCGGCGACCTTGATGCGCGTGATCTCGCGCTTCTCGGGTGCGACGTAGGCGTTCGCCGCCAGCTGCAGCTGGGCGAGGGTGGTGCGCACCGTCGTCGACTCGGTCTCGCTGCCGATGTTGCGCAGCACGAGATCGACGTAGTCGCTCGCCGAGGCTTCCGCGTCGCGCGTCTGGTCCCACGCTGCACCCCACACGAGGGAGCGGGCGAGCGGATCGCTGATCTTCGAGAGATGGTCGATCGCGGTCTGCAGCGAACGCTCATCGAGCCGGATCTTCGCATAGGCGAGGTCGTCATCATTGAGCAGCACGAGATCGGGGCGCTTCTGGCCGACGAGGTCCGGCACCTCCGTGAGGTCGCCGTCCACGTCGAGCTCCACGTGATGCGTGCGCACGAGGCTGGAGCCGTCGAGGTTGTAGAAGCCGATGCCCAGCCGGTGCGGACGGATCGTGGGATAGTCCGCGGGGGCGGTCTGCACGACGGCGAAGCGCGAGATCGTGCCGTCGGAACCCTCGGTGATCGCGGGGGAGAGCGTGTTGACGCCGGCGGTCTCAAGCCACTTCTTCGACCAGGCCGTCAGTTCGCGGCCGCTGGTGGCCTCGAGCTCGACCAGGAGGTCGGTGAGCTCGGTGTTGCCGAACTCGTGCTTGGCGAAGTACGCGGAGACGCCCGCGAAGAAGGCCTCGACCCCCACCCAAGCGGCCAGCTGCTTGAGCACCGATCCGCCCTTGGCGTAGGTGATCCCATCGAAATTGACCTGCACATCCTCGAGGTCGTTGATCTCGGCGACGACGGGGTGGGTGGATGGCAGCTGATCCTGGCGGTACGCCCAGGTCTTCTCCATGGCGTTGAAGGTCGTCCACGCCGCCGTCCACTCGGTGGCCTCGGCGGTGGCGATCGTCGAGGCCCACTCGGCGAACGACTCGTTCAGCCACAGGTCGTTCCACCACTTCATGGTGACCAGATCGCCGAACCACATGTGCGCCAGCTCGTGCAGGATCGTGACCACGCGACGTTCGCGGACGGCGTCGGTGACCTTGCTGCGGAACACGTACGTCTCGGTGAAGGTCACTGCGCCGGCGTTCTCCATGGCGCCCGCGTTGAACTCCGGAACGAACATCTGGTCGTACTTGGCGAACGGGTACGGGTAGGAGAACTTCTCCTCGTAGTAGGCGAAGCCCTGGCGGGTCTTCTCGAACACGTAGTCCGCGTCGAGGTGCTGCCACAGGCTCTTGCGGGCGAACACCCCCAGCGGGATGACGCGCCCGGATGCGCTGGTCAGCTCCGAGTAGGTCGCCTCATACGGACCGGCCACGAGCGCGGTGATGTACGACGAGATGCGCGGTGTGGGCTCGAAGGTCCAGGTCGCCGTGCCGTCGTCGCCCGGCTCCGGTTGGGGGGTGGGGGAGTTGGAGATGACCTTCCATGCCGCCGGAGCCGTCACGGTGAACTGGAACTCGGCCTTCAGGTCGGGCTGCTCGAAGACCGCGAAGACGCGGCGGGAATCGGGCACCTCGAACTGGGAGTAGAGGTAGACCTCGCCGTCGACGGGGTCGACGAAGCGGTGCAGGCCCTCACCGGTGTTCGTGTAGACGCCGTCGGCGTCGACGACCAGCTCGTTCGTGGCCGCGAGCCCGTCCAGCGCGATCCGCGAATCGGCGAACGCCACGGCGGGGTCGATCGACCGGCCGTTCAGGGTGATCTCGCGCACATCGCGCGCGATCAGGTCGATGAAGGTCGAGGCGCCTTCGGTGGCCGTGAAGCGCACGACCGTGCGGGAGCCGAAGACCTCGGCGCCCCGGTTCAGGTCGAGGGTGATCGCGTACGACTGGGTGTCGACGACCGCGCGGCGCTCCTGCGCTTCGAGGCGGGTGAGGTTCTCTCCTGGCACTGAGTCTGCTCCCGGGGTTGGGGTGGATGCCGCGGAGCGGCGCTGCTGGCGCCGGCGACAACCCTCCCACCCTACGCCAGTCGGCGGTGCGGATCCGGCGTGTTCGCGCGGTGCGAGGATGGTGGGGTGAGTACGCCTTCTCCCGCATCCGACCCCGCCGGCGTGTCCGGTCCTGTGCCGTTCGCCTCACCGTTCGCCGCCTCCGGCCCGGAGCACGTCGAGGAGCCCGTCTCCTACGACGGCCTCCTGCTCGCCGGGTTCGGCGGACCCGAGGGACAGGATGATGTCATCCCGTTCCTGCGCAATGTCACACGCGGACGCGGGATCCCCGATGAGCGGCTCGAAGAGGTCGCCCATCACTACCGTCACTTCGGCGGCGTGAGCCCGATCAACGCCCAGAACCGAGCGCTGAAAGCGGCACTCGAGGCGGAGCTGGCGCGACGCGGCATCGACCTGCCGGTGTACTGGGGGAACCGCAACTGGGCGCCCTACCTCGAAGACGCCGTGCAGGATGCCGCGGCGGCCGGGGACACCACGCTGCTCGCGCTGGCGACCAGCGCCTACAGTTCCTTCTCGAGCTGTCGTCAGTATCGGGAGGACTTCGCGCGCGTGCTGACCGAGACCGGCCTGGGGGAGCGGGTGACGATCGACAAGGTGCGCCAGTTCTTCGATCACCCGGGCTTCGTGCGGCCGTTCGTCGACGGTGTCGAGGCGGCCGTGTCGACGTTCGTCACCGACGAGGGCATCGCACCCGAGAACGTGCACGTGCTCTTCTCCACCCACAGCATCCCGACCGCCGATGCGCAGCGTTCCGGGCCCCGGGACGTCGACTTCGGCGACGGGGGCGCCTACGCCGCGCAGCACCTCGCCGTGGCTCAGGTCGTCATGGACGCCGTCGCCGCCGCTGTGCCCGCCGCGAGCGGGATCCCGTGGGAGCTCGTCTACCAGTCGCGCTCCGGACCGCCGTCGCAGCCCTGGCTCGAGCCGGACGTGTGCGACGTCATCGCGGAGCTCCCCGCCCGCGGGGCGAGAGCCGTGGTCATCGTTCCTCTCGGCTTCGTCAGCGACCACATGGAAGTGCTGTGGGATCTCGACACCGAGGCCATGGAGGCGGCCGAGGAGGCGGGCCTGCGCGCTATCCGGTCCCAGACCCCCGGTGTCGATCCGGCGTACGTCAGCGGCCTGGTCGACCTCGTCCAGGAACGGCTGGCCGGAACGAAGGCGGGCGATCGGCCGCATGAGACGCCGCTCGGTCCGTGGTACGACGTCTGCCGCCCCGGATGCTGCGAGAACGTCCGTGCCGGCTTCAAGCCGGCAGCGGCCGGCATCGCGCCGTGATCGGCGTCAATAGGATGGGCGCCATGCGCATCCACATCGCCACCGATCACGCGGGCCTGGAGTTCTCCACGCAGCTGCAGCATCACCTCGCCGCGGAGGGGCACGAGGTCGTCGATCACGGTCCGATCGACTATGACCCGCTCGACGACTACCCGGCCTTCTGCGTCCGTGCCGCTCAAGGAGTCGTGGCGGACCAGGCCGCCGGTGTGCCGGCCCTCGGCGTGGTCTTCGGCGGGTCGGGCAACGGCGAGCAGATCGCGGCCAACAAGGTGGCCGGCATCCGCGCCGCCCTGGTGTGGAGCATCGCCACCGCGGAGCTCGCGCGCGAACACAACGACGCCAACGTCATCGCGATCGGAGCACGCCAGCACACCTTCGAAGAGGCCGTGACCTTCATCGACCGATTCGTCGCGACCCCGTTCTCCCACGACGAACGCCACGTGCGCCGCATCGGTCAGATCGCCGCGTTCGAGGCGGACGGCTCGCTGCTTCCCGACCCGCGGGCCGATGAGGCCGCCCCCGACGTGCTCGCTGCGGACGACAGTTCCTTCGACCCCGAAGCCGGCTGATGCCGGAGGGGCATTCCGTCCATCGCATCGCGCGACAGTTCGACCGCAATATCGTCGGCCGTGCCGTGGCGGCATCCAGCCCGCAAGGGAGGTTCGTCGAGGGTGCGGCGGTCCTCGACGGGCGGGTTCCGCACGAGGTGAGAGCCGTCGGCAAGCAGATGTTCCTCGGTTTCGACGACGATCTGTGGCTCCGAGTGCACCTCGGGATGTACGGGGCATGGGACTTCGCCGGCGATATCCTCGTCGACTCCACGATCGCGTCCGCCAACGGGCGCATGGGACAGACGAATCAGCGCGGCACCGCGATCGATGGCGACGAGATGCCCGTCTTCGACCGAGCCGGCGAGAACTCGCTTTCGTCGATCGGCGCACCGCGGCGGACTCGGGTGCACGTTCGCATGTCGGAGCAGACAACAGGGCTGGATGACGACGGCGATGTCCCCTGGCCGCCACCCGTCGTGGGGCAGGTGCGGCTGCGTCTGCTCACCGATGCCGTCTGCGCCGATCTGCGGGGCCCGACCACCTGCGCACTCCAGACCGGAGAGGAGATGGCGGCCACCGTCTCGCGGCTCGGCCCCGACCCCCTGGTGGACGACCCCGCGATCGGCGAAGAGCGCTTCGTCTCGGTCGTGCGACGCAAGCCGACCGCGATCGGGCTCCTCCTGATGGATCAGTCGGTGGTGTCGGGGATCGGCAACGTCTACCGTGCCGAGCTGCTCTTCCGGGCCCGCCTGAATCCCCACACACCCGGTCGAGAGGTGCCGGAGGACATCGTCCGAGCGCTTTGGCGCGACTGGGTGAGGCTGCTCGCCATCGGCGTCGAGACCGGCCAGATGATGACGATGGACGACCTCGCGCCCGAGGACTACCGTCGCGCGATGGCCAGTCGTGACGACCGGCATTGGGTCTACCATCGGGCGGGTCTGCCCTGCCGGGTCTGCGGAACCGCGATCGTGGTCGAGGAGGCCGCCGGTCGCAAGCTCTACTGGTGTCCGCGCTGTCAAGCGTGAGCCGTGTCGCCGCGTAGGCTGGCCGGGTGCGTCAGACCGTCTCGCGTGCCCGCGTTTGCCACCCCCGACGAGTGAGCTCGAGAGGTGATCGGTGACGGCCGTCGGGGACCGTGTCGACACCATCGTGGCAGCCCGGCTGAGCGGACCGGGAAGCAGCCTCGCCCCGCTGGGGCCGGTCGATGTCTTCCTGGCCGACGGCGCGATCGTGGACATCGCCCCCGCCGGCGCCGTGCGTCCCGTCGGCCGAGTCCTCGACGCCGGCGGCGCGTGGGTCATCCCGGGGCTGTGGGATCACCACGTGCACGTCATGCAGTGGGCACTCGTCGCGCAGCGTCAGCATCTCGACGTCGCGACCTCGGCAGCGGATGCCGCGCAGATCATGGCGTGGGCTCCGGTGCTCTCCGACGGAAGGCGCGTCGGCACCGGATTCCGCGACGGGCTCTGGGGCGACGCGCCGACACTGGAGCTGATCGACGCGGCGACGGGTGCGGTGCCGACCTATCTCATCAATTCCGATGTGCACAGCGTCTGGATGAACTCCGCCGCCTTCGAGCGAGAGGGGATGCGCCCCGACGAGAGCGGTCTCGTTCGGGAAGAGCCCGCCTTCGAGATCTCGCGGCGCCTCAACGATGTGGACCCCGCGGTCGGTGACGCCGCCGTCGACGCCATGGCCGCCGATGCCGCCTCCCGAGGTGTGGTCGGGATCGTCGACCTCGACATGGCATGGAACGCTTCGGCGTGGGAGCGCCGCGTGGCGGGCGGGTTCGACGCCCTTCGCGTGGATTTCGGCATCTACCCCGAGCACCTCGAGCGCGCCGTCGGCGAAGGGCTCCGAACCGGCGACGAGCTCACCGGATCCGGCGGCCTCGTGCGGGTCGGACCGCTCAAGGTGATCACCGATGGATCGCTCGGCACGAGGACGGCGGCCTGCTCGCATCATTACACCGGAGAACCGGGCAATGTCGGCGCACTCAACTACCCGCCCGACGAGGTGCTGGCCCTCATGACGCGCGCGACGGGAGCGGGTATCGACTGCGCGATCCACGCGATCGGCGACGTCGCGAACTCGGCCGCGCTGGACGCGTTCGCCGCCTCGGGGGCGCGGGGGACGATCGAGCACGCTCAGCTGGTCGCCCACGCCGATCTGGCCAGGTTCGCACGCCTCGGTGTCGCGGCGAGTGTGCAGCCGGAGCACGCGCTCGACGATCGCGACATGACCGACGCCATGTGGCGTGATCAGACCGCTCTCGTCTATCCGCTGCGCTCGTTGTCGGCGGCCGGCGCGAACCTTCGGTTCGGCTCCGACGCCCCGGTGGCGCGTCTGGACCCCTGGGCCGCGATGGCATCGGCTGTGCACCGCAGCCGTGATGGACGTGAAGCGTGGCGGCCCGATGAGAGGGTCTCGGCGGAGATCGCGATGGCAGCTTCGACACGGGGCGGTTCGACATCGCCGTCCATGCTTCAGCCCGGCACCGTGGCGGATCTGGTCGTCTGCGACCGCGATCCCGCGACGGCCGACGAATGGGAGCTGCGCGCGACGACGGTCGCCGCCACCGTTCTGGCTGGTCGCGTCACGCACCTGGCGTGAACCCGGCGGGGCGTCCGCCGGCATGAGCGAAGCCCCCGGCGAGGAGTGTCACCGGGGGCTTCGAGGACCGTCATCTCACTCAGCGAGGTGAGCGACGAGGAACCAGCGGTCCTTCTCGATCGACTGCTTCAGGGCGATCGCGATGTCCTGGCTGGTGAGGTCGACCTCGTCCAGTCCGTCGATCGCGGCCTGGAGGTCGGCGATCACAGCGTCCATGTCGGCGATCACGGCGCGGATGATGTCCTGCCACTGCGTGAAGCCGGCGGGAACGGCGGTCGCCTTGGTCTTCTCCGCCACGGTGCCCAGTCGCGCGTCGATCGGCAGGCCCAGAGCGACGATGCGCTCCGCCGCCTCGTCGGCGCCCGCCTGCGCGTGGTCGACGACCGAGTCGAGCAGTTCGTGGATCGCGATGAAGTTCGCACCGCGCACGTTCCAGTGCGCCTGCTTGCCGTTGACGGCGAGAGCCTGGAAGCCGAGCGCGACGGGGGTGAGGAACTGTGCGGTTCCGGCAGCGACCGTCGGGTCGGCGGCGGTGGTCGGGGTGGTCTGGATGTCCGTCATGTTGTCGCCTCCATTCGGGCGGCTCCGGCGGGTGTGCCGGCTCTGCGCCCTGTCGATGACAACGCTACTCAGCGTCGGGTATTCCGCAAGCAAGCCCAGGCTGGGCTTGCTTTTCTGAGCCTATCCATACCCCTTTCGACCTCGCGCGCTAGCCTCGCCCCATGATCTCCTCAGAGTGCTCTGTCCTGACCGTGGCCGGGCTGCGTCCGGTCGTCGACCCCTCGGCCTTCGTCGCCCCCGGTGCTCGCATCATCGGCTCGGTCTCGCTCGGGCCGGAGGCGAGCGTCTGGTACAACGCGGTTCTCCGCGGCGACAGCGCCTCCATCACGATCGGCGCGGGCAGCAACCTCCAGGACAACGTCTCGGTGCACGTCGACGCCGGCCGGCCGGTCGTCATCGGCGACGACGTGTCGGTCGGACACAACGCCGTGGTGCACGGCTGCACCGTCGGCGAGGGGTCGCTCATCGGCATGGGGAGCGTCGTTCTGTCGGGTGCCGAGATCGGCCCGGGCTGTCTCGTGGCCGGGGGAGCGGTGGTGCTGGAGGGAACCGTCGTTCCGCCGAACTCGCTGGTGGCCGGCGTGCCGGCGAAGGTGCGGCGCGAGCTCACGGAGGAGGAGCGGACGGCGATCCGACGGAACGCGGACACCTACCGCGCCCACCTCGCCGCCCACCGCGACGCGCGCCCGGCCGGCTGAGCCGAGCCCCGCGGGTCCCTTCCGCTCCGCAGTCACTTTCTGCGGGTCGAACAGGGCCACCACCCGCCGGAAGTGACTGCGGAGCGGCGCCGCGCGGGCGGCTCGGAAGCGGCGCCGCGCGGGCGGCTCGGAAGCGGCGCCGCGCGGGCGGCTCGGAAGCGGTGCCGCGCGGGCGGCTCGGATCCGACGCGGCATGGGCGGAGGGGGGAGTGGTGTGGAGGGGATGACGGGAATCGAACCCGCACCATCAGTTTGGAAGACTGAGGCTCTACCATTGAGCTACATCCCCGCAGCGGCAAGCCGCGGCGTGACCAGTCTAGACGACATCCGGTCGTGGCCTGGACACCGGCAGGCGAGTCGACCTCGCGTCGGCTAGACTTCTCGGGGCCGATCGCCGCACGTTCGCGTGTGCGCACCCAACCGGGGCGTAGCTCAGCTTGGTAGAGCGCCCGCTTTGGGAGCGGGAGGCCGCAGGTTCAAATCCTGTCGCCCCGACGTCCACCGACCAAGACTCAACCGCCGCGCGCTACCGCGCGGTCGACAGCGAGGAGAACGAACAGGCATGGTCACGAGCACCGTCGAGAAGCTGACCCCGACCCGGGTGAAGCTGCACATCACGGTCACCCCCGACGAACTGAAGCCCAGCATCGCGCACGCCTACGAGCACATCGCCAAAGACGTGCAGATCCCCGGATTCCGCAAGGGCAAGGTTCCGGCCCCGATCATCGATCAGCGCATCGGTCGCGGTGCGGTGCTCGAGCACGCCGTCAGCGAGGGGCTCGACGGGTTCTACCGTCAGGCCGTCGAGGCGGAGAGCATCCGCGTCCTCGGGCGTCCGAGCGCCGAGGTGGTCGAATGGCCCGCCGAGAAGGACTTCTCCGGCGACCTCGAGGTCGACGTCGAGGTCGATGTGCGACCCGAGTTCGACCTCCCCGCGTACGAGGGGCTGACGATCGAGGTCGACGCCGTCGAGGTCGACGAGGCCGCCATCGACGAGGAGCTCGACAAGCTCCGCTCGCGTTTCGGCACGCTGGTGACGGTCGACCGCCCCGCGGCATCCGGTGACTTCGTCGAACTCGACCTGGTCGCCACCATCGACGGTGCCGAGATCGACCGCGCCGAAGGCGTGTCGTACGAGGTCGGCTCCGGGGAACTCCTCGAGGGCATCGATGAGGCGATCGACTCGCTCACCGCCGGCGAGGAGACCACGTTCCGCTCCAAGCTGGTCGGCGGCGACCACGCCGGGCAGGAGGCCGAGGTGTCGGTCTCGGTGAAGGCGGTGAAGGAGCGCGAGCTTCCCGACGCCGATGACGACTTCGCGCAGATCGCCAGCGAGTTCGACACCATCGCGGAGCTCCGCGACAGCCTCAGTGAGCGCGTCTCGCAGCAGTCCGTCTTCACGCAGGGCTCGGCGGCCCGCGACAAGCTCGTCGAGCAGCTGCTCGAGCAGGTCGAGATCGCCGTTCCGCCGCAGCTGATCGAGGACGAGGTCCACGCGCACCTGGAGCAGGAGAGCCGACTCGAGGACGACGAGCACCGCGCCGAAGTGACCGAGGCCAGCGAGAAGCAGTTCCGTACGCAGATGCTGCTGGACGCGATCGCCGAGCAGGCTGAGGTCCAGGTCTCGCAGGAGGAGCTCACCCAGTACCTGGTCCAGTCGGCCGCTCAGTACGGCATGGCTCCGCAGGAGTTCGTGCAGGCCCTGCAGCAGCAGAACCAGCTGCCGGCCGTCGTCGCCGAGGTCGCTCGCAACAAGGCCCTCGCCGTCGCGCTCGGCAAGGTCACCGTCGTGGACACCGCCGGCAACACCGTCGACCTCACCGGCTTCATCGCGGTGGAGGACGACGAGGCCGCCGAGGAGGAGGCCGTCGAAGAGGCCGAGGAGATCGTCGACGACGCCGCCGAAGCCGACGCCGAGGACGCCGACGACACGGAGTGATCGCCTTCGGGTGATGAAGGGCGGATGCTGCGGCATCCGCCCTTTGTCGTCCGGTCCGCTGATCGATCTGCCCACGGCGAACACGCGCGGTGCGCCGAGTGGGCGCCGGTAGATTCGACTCAGACCCAAGGAATCAGGAGCACACATGGCCGCTGAACCCCTTGTCGCGACGAGCGTCTTCGACAAGCTGCTGAGAGACCGCATCATCTGGCTCGGGTCGGAGGTGCGTGACGAGAACGCGAATGAGATCTGCGCGAAGATCCTCCTTCTCGCCGCCGAAGACCCCGAGAAGGACATCTACCTCTACATCAACTCGCCCGGTGGCTCGATCACCGCGGGCATGGCGATCTACGACACGATGCAGTTCGTGCCGAACGACATCGTCACCGTCGGCATCGGCATGGCCGCCTCGATGGGGCAGCTCCTGCTGACCAGCGGGACGAAGGGCAAGCGCTACATCACACCGAACGCCCGCGTCCTCCTGCACCAGCCTCACGGCGGCTTCGGCGGAACCGCGAGCGACATCCAGACGCAGGCGCAGCTCATCCTCGACATGAAGAAGCGCCTGGCGGAGATCACCGCTTCGCAGACCGGCAAGAGCGTCGAGCAGGTCAATGCCGACGGCGACCGGGACCGGTGGTTCACCGCTGCGGAGGCGCTGGAGTACGGGTTCGTCGACCACATCCGCGAGCACGCCGCCGACGTCTCCGGCGGCGGCGGGACCGCGAGCTGAGTCCGCAGGCGAAAGAGAGAGAACCGCACATGTACACCCCGACACACGGCGTCCCCGCCCCGTCCGGTCTGCAGATGCCCGGTAGTCGCTACGTGCTCCCGCAGTTCGAGGAGCGCACCGCCTACGGTTACAAGCGACAGGATCCCTACAACAAGCTGTTCGAAGATCGCGTGATCTTCCTCGGCGTGCAGGTCGACGACGCGTCCGCCGACGACGTCATGGCGCAGCTCCTGGTTCTCGAGAGCCAGGATCCCGACCGCGACATCATCATGTACATCAACTCGCCGGGCGGATCCTTCACCGCGATGACGGCGATCTACGACACGATGCAGTACGTCTCGCCGGAGATCCAGACGGTCGTGCTCGGACAGGCGGCCTCCGCCGCGTCGGTCCTGCTGGCAGCGGGCGCTCCGGGCAAGCGTCTCGCTCTTCCCAACGCGCGCATCCTGATGCACCAGCCCGCAGTGGGGGAGGCCGGCCACGGGCAGGCATCCGACATCGAGATCCAGGCCGCGGAGATCCTCCGCATGCGCACCTGGCTCGAGGAGACGATGGCCCGACACACCAACCGCACGGCGGAGCAGGTGAACAAGGACATCGACCGCGACAAGATCCTCTCCGCCTCCGAGGCGCTGGAGTATGGAGTCGTCGACCAGGTGCTCACCACGCGCAAGCGCACACCCGCCGCGATCACGTCCTGACGCGACGGTCCTGATGACGCCCCGCCCCCGATGGGAGGCGGGGCGTCGTCCGTTCGGTGTCTCCGGCACATTCGCCGTCGCAATTCCCACCGATGTCACAGACTACGGTTAGGCTCGAAGGACACCCGGGGCTGAGGCCCGCTGTTTGAGGAGGAGCCGGATGGCACGCATCGGAGAGAGCGCCGACCTGTTCAAGTGCTCCTTCTGCGGCAAGAGCCAGAAGCAGGTGCAGCAGCTGATCGCCGGTCCCGGCGTCTACATCTGCGACGAGTGCGTCGAGCTGTGCAACGAGATCATCGAAGAGCGCATGGCCGAATCGTCCTCGGGCGAGGTCGCCGACTTCGATCTCCCCAAGCCGCGCGAGATCTTCGCGTTCCTGGAGGAGTACGTCGTCGGGCAGGAGGACGCCAAGCGCGCCCTGTCCGTCGCCGTCTACAACCACTACAAGCGCGTGCGCGCGCACGGCACCATCCAGTCCGCCGAGCAGCGCGCCGAAGAGGTCGAGATCGCGAAGAGCAACATCCTGCTCCTCGGTCCGACCGGATGCGGCAAGACCTACCTCGCACAGACCCTCGCGAAGCGGCTGAACGTGCCGTTCGCCGTCGCGGACGCGACCGCGCTCACCGAGGCCGGCTACGTCGGCGAAGACGTCGAGAACATCCTGCTGAAGCTCCTGCAGGCGGCGGACTTCGACACCAAGCGGGCCGAGACCGGGATCATCTACATCGACGAGGTCGACAAGGTCGCCCGCAAGGCCGAGAATCCGTCCATCACCCGCGACGTCTCGGGCGAGGGCGTGCAGCAGGCGCTGCTGAAGATCCTGGAGGGCACCGTCGCGTCCGTCCCGCCGCAGGGCGGCCGCAAGCACCCGCACCAGGAGTTCATCCAGATCGACACGACGAACGTGTTGTTCATCGTGGCGGGGGCGTTCGCCGGACTCGAGGACATCATCTCCTCGCGCGTGGGCAAGCACGGCGTCGGCTTCGGCGCGCCGCTTCACACGAAGGGCGACGACCTGAACCTCTTCTCGGAGGTGCGCCCGGAGGATCTCCACAAGTTCGGTCTCATTCCCGAGTTCATCGGTCGCCTCCCGGTGGTCGCGGCCGTCTCGCCGCTTGATCGCGAGGCGCTCATGGAGATCCTGACCGCACCGAAGAACGCACTCGTGAAGCAGTACGAGCGCATGTTCGAGCTCGACGGCGTCTCCCTCGAGTTCGATCGCGCTTCGCTGGAGGCCATCGCCGAACTCGCCGTCGAGCGAAAGACCGGTGCGCGCGGTCTGCGCGCGATCCTCGAAGACGTGCTGGGCCCGATCATGTTCGAGATCCCCTCCGCCGACAACGTGGAGAAGGTCATCGTGACCCGTGACGCGGTGGAGAAGGGTGCGGCCCCCACTCTCGTCATGCGGGAGAAGCGCAAGAGCGCCTGACCTTCCGTGACGCGAGGACCCCACCGGCAACGGTGGGGTCCTCTCGCGTATCAGGCGGTGAGGCCTCGGCGCGCCAGGAGCGGCGTGATCTCGGCGTCCCGGCCGCGGAAGTCCCGGTAGGCCTCGAGCGGGTCCTTGGACCCACCGACGCCCAGGAGGCGGGCGCGGAACCGTTCGCCGTTCGCCCGGGTCAGGCCGCCGTTCTCGCGGAACCATTCGACCGTGTCCGCGTCGAGCACCTCGCTCCAGATGTACGAGTAGTAGCCGGCGCTGTAGCCTCCCGAGAAGATGTGCGCGAAGTACGCGGACGAATACCGGGTGGGAACCGCGGGGTGGTCGAGTCCGATATCGGCAAGAGCGGCGGCCTCGAACTCCGCGACGTCGATCTCGGCGTCGACCTCGCCGCTGCTCAATCGATGCCAGGCCTGGTCGAGCCAGGCTGCCGCGAGATATTCGCTGGTCTCGAAGCCTTGATTGAACGCCTCGGAGTCATGAAGGCGTCGGACGATCTCCGCGGGGAGCGGCTCGCCGGTGTCGATGTGACGTGCGTACGCCGCGAGCACGTCCGGCCAGTAGATCCACATCTCGTTGACCTGACTCGGGAACTCGACGAAGTCGCGGAAGACGTTGGTCCCAGCGAAGTGCGGGTAGGTCACGGTGGCCAGCAGGCCGTGAAGGGCGTGGCCGAACTCGTGGAAGAGCGTCGTCACCTCATCGAGGGTGAGGAGAGTCGGACTGCCGGCTGCAGGCTTGGAGACGTTGAGGTTGTTGACGACGACCGGATGCGTCCCGCGCATCGCGGACTGGGAGACGATCGGATTCATCCATGCGCCCCCGCGTTTGCTGTCGCGAGTGTAGAGGTCGAGCACGAAGAGACCCAGCGCGGATCCGTCGGCGTCGAACACCTCGAACACGCGCGCATCGGGGTGGTAGGCGACCAGGTCGTCGCGCTCCCGGAAGGACAGACCGTACAGGGCGTCAGCTGCACGGAAGACGCCGTCCTTCAGCACCCGCTCCGCCTCGAACCAGGGCCGCAGGGCGGCTCGATCGAGGTCGTATCGCGCGGCGCGCACCTTCTCGGTGTAGAACGCCCAGTCGTGTGCGGCGATCTGGTGGGGTGAGGCGGAACGGTCGGCGATCTCCTGGAGCGCCGCATACTCTGCCGCGGCGTTCCGGGCCGCGGGGACGGCGAGCCGGCGGAGCATCTCCTCGACCGCTTCGGGGGAACCGGCCGTCTGGTCGGCGGTGATGTAGGCGGCATGCGACGGGTAGCCCAGCAGTGCTGCGCGCTCGGCGCGCAGTCGCACGATGTCGCGCAGGACGCCTCGGTTGTCGTGCGTTCCGCCGCGGGAACCGCGGCTGCGTGACGCGGCCATGATCCGCTCCCTCGCGCGGCGGTTCGTCAACGACGACAGATAGGGGTGGCCGGTGAAGAGAGTGAGCGTCACCACCCACGCGCCGTCGAGGCCGCGTCCTCGGGCGGCTTCGGCCGCAGCGGAGAGTTCACCCTCGGACAGCCCGTCCAGGTCGGCTGCATCCTCGAAGACCACGGCGAGCTCGTTCGTGTCGGCCAGGAGGTTCTTCTCGAAGGTCGTGGTGAGAACCGACAGGCGCCGATTCAGTTCCGACAGCCGCGCCTTGTCGTCTGCGTCGAGCGCCGCGCCCGCGTGCGCCATCTCCCGATGGTGTCGCTCCACGAGGTAGCGATCCTCCTCGCTCAGCGTCAGCGTGTCGAGCTGGTCGTGCACGGCGCGCACGCGCGCGTAGAGGCGCGCATCGAGGCGCACCGCGTCCTCGTGGGCGGCCATCAGCGGCGCCAACTGCTCGTCGACCTGCTGGATGGGCGCCGTCGCATCGGCTGATGCCACGGTGTAGAACGCGTGAGCGACGTCTTCGAGCATGCGTCCCGACTCTTCGAGAGCCACGACGGTGTTCTCGAAGGTCGGGGGTGCTGCGGAGGTGGCGATCTGCTCGATCTCCCGCAGGTGCTCCGTGAAAGCCCACTCGAACGCGGGGAGGTAGTGCTCGGGTCGAATTCGTGCGTAGTCCGGCAGGCGATAGGGGAGCGTGGAGGGGGAAAGCAGAGGATTCTCGTGGACCATTCATCCACCCTATTCGGCAAGCGCTTCTTCACCAAAGATGTCTTTGCAAAGCAACGCTTGCAAAGAAGTCTTTGTGGTTCTATGCTCGAGCCATGGACGACAAGAGGGCCGATGTCACCCGGTCACCGGCGCATCACAGCAACGATCGGGTGCTCGAGGCCGGTGCTCTCCGAGCTCTCGCGCATCCTCTCCGGGTGCGGATCTACGACATTCTGAGCCAGTACGGTCCGCAGACCGCCAGTACGCTCGCGGAACACCTCGGCGAGTCCACCGGTTCGACGAGCTATCACCTGCGGGCGCTCGCGAAGCACGACCTCATCCGCGAGTGCGTCGACCGTGGATCGGCGCGCGAACGGTGGTGGGAACGACCGATCGGGGGAGTGTCGTTCACCAACCCCGCAGGGGCCACCTCGCCCTCCGAGCGGTCCGCGACGCAGCTGGTGATGAGCGAGTTCTTCCGCCACCGGCAGGAGCGGCTGATCGACTTCGTGATGAAGCCCGATGACGCGCTGGAGGATGCCTGGGCGGACGGAGCGATGGTCTCCACGGCCACGGCTCGTCTGACGCCCGAGCAGCTGCGAGACCTGTCGCACCGGATCATGGAGCTGATCGATGACGCCGTGGAGCGCCATCGCGATCAGGTCGGCGAGGGCGTCCGACCGGTCTCCATCCGTGCCGACCTCTTCCCGCTCACCGATCTGAAGGAATCGTGATGACCACTCTCGTCGAGGTCTCGCACGCGTCCGCACCGACCGCGGTCGATCGCGTGCTCCTGAGCTTCTCGCGTCGCCTGGCCGCCCTCGTGGCCGCGCGCATCGCGCGACGGCAACGTGCCGCTTTCGCGGCGGCGATCGAATCGCGTCATCACGATCTCCGTGCCCGCGCTCAGGCGTCCGCGGGCGTCGTCATCCCGCCCGGGTGAGCGTGGTGAGCGCTCGCGTCAGGCGGGTGAGCGCCTCAGGGCGACTCGTCGTCCGACGCGTGGCGCACCACGGCGTTGCCCTCTTCGTCGAGCTCGACGAGCACGCCGTTGGCCAGCTCGGCGATCGGCTTGCCCTCGAGCCATGTCAGCGTCCATCGTGGTCTCGGCGCGCCGAGGACGTCGACGGGGATGGTGGCATCCACACCCGCGATTCCCTCGCGCAGGCTCTCGGGGACCGCCTCCGGCGGTTCTTCTCCCGAGGTCCATCGTGTTCCGAGTCTCATCAGACCTCCCTGAGCTCGATCTCGACGACCGTGGTCTCGGTCGCTTCCACATAGGTCAGATCCTCGATCCGTCCCACAGCCTTCAGGTCGCCCTCCGCCAGGCGCAGGGCCTCGAGCCGGTCGGCAGGCGCCCCCAGAACAAGGCGGGTGACCGGAGTCTTCTGCGACGCCTTGGCCTCGGTCTTCGCTCGGCGGATGCCGATGAGTGCGGCGCCGACCGCTGCGAGCACCGCCGGGTCGCCGTCGCCGTCGCCGGTCTCGGGCCACGCCGAGGTGTGGATGGATCCATCCTCGAACCACGACCACGCCTCCTCCGTCGCGAACGACACGACCGGGGCGAGAAGGCGCAGCAACGTCGACAGGGCGGTGCGGAGGGCAAGCGCGGCGGAAGGCTGCCCGACGTCGGTGCGGTCGTAGGCGCGCTCCTTGACCAGCTCGAGGTAGTCGTCGCAGAAGGTCCAGAAGAACGACTCGGTGACCTCCAGCGCCCGCGCGTGGTCGTAGGCGTCGAGGGCGCGCGTGGCCTCGGCGACGACGACGTCGAGAGTGGCGAGCATCGAGGCGTCGAGGGCGTGGGTGATCTGCGCGCCGTCGGGAACAGGGAAGGACAGGACGAATTTCGCGGCGTTCAGGATCTTGATCGCGAGGCGCCGGCCGATCTTCACCTGCGTCGGGTTCTGCGGATCGAAGGCGGCGTCGGCGCCGAGGCGACTCGAAGCCGCCCAGTATCGCACCGCATCCGAACCATGCCGCGAAAGGATGTCGGCAGGTGTGACCACGTTGCCCTTCGACTTGGACATCTTCTTGCGGTCGGGGTCGACGATGAAGCCCGAGATGGCGGCATCGGTCCACGGCGCACGGTCGTCCTCGAGCACGCTTCGGAGCATCGTGGAGAACAACCAGGTACGGATGATGTCCTGGCCCTGCGGTCGGAGGTCGAAGGGCGAGACGAGGTCCCACAGCCCGTGGTCCCGCTCCCAGCCGCCCACGAGCTGCGGGGTGAGAGAAGACGTCGCCCAGGTGTCGAAGATGTCGCGCTCGGCGTCGAATCCCCCCGGCATCCCGCGCTGGTCCTCGGTGAAGCCGGCGGGCACGTCGATGGTCGGATCCACCGGCAGGCTCTGCGGGTCGGGGGTGAGCACACGCGAATAGTCGCGTTCGCCCTCGGCGTCGAGCCCGTACCACACCGGGATCGGCACGCCGAAGAAGCGCTGACGTGAGACGAGCCAGTCCCCGGTGAGTCCACCGGTCCAGTTCTCGTAGCGGACGCGCATGAAGTCGGGATGCCACGACATCTCGCGACCGAAGGCGATCAGGCGCTCCCGGAGACTCTCGTCGCGCGCGCCGTTGCGGATGTACCACTGCCGCGTCGACACGATCTCGAGGGGGCGGTCGCCCTTCTCGAAGAACTTCACCGGATGGGTGAACGGTGCGGACACCGACATGAGCTCGCCGCTGGCCTCGAGCTGCTCGACGACGACCTTCTTCGCGCTGAAGACGGTCTTGCCGGCAAGCTCAGCGTAGGCCGCGGTGCCGCGGTCGGAGACGATGACATCCGGTGCCTCTGCGACCAGGCGTCCGTCCTTGCCCAGGATCGTGCGGTTCGGAAGGTCGAGTTCCCGCCACCAGATGATGTCGGTGACATCTCCGAAGGTGCAGATCATGGCGATGCCGGAGCCCTTGTCGGGCTGTGCGAGCGGATGGGGCAGGACGGGGACCTCGACGTCGAACAGCGGGGTGCGCACCGTCGAGCCGAACACCGGCCGGTAGCGCTCGTCATCCGGATGTGCGACCAGCGCCACGCACGCGGGCAGCAGCTCCGGGCGCGTGGTCTCGATGTGCACGTCGCCCGACCCGTCGCTCTTGTGGAAGGCGATGCGATGGTAAGACGCCTGCTGATCGCGGTCCTCGAGCTCGGCCTGCGCGATCGCGGAGCGGAAGTCGACATCCCACAGCGTGGGTGCAAGCGCCTGATAGGCCTCGCCGCGCTCGATGTTGCGCAGGAACGCCAGCTGGCTGGTGCGGATCGTGTCGTCGCTGATCGTGCGATAGGTCTGATCCCAGTCCACGCTCAGTCCGAGCTGGCGGAACACCGCTTCGAACTGCTTCTCGTCTTCGACGGTGAGACGCTCGCAGAGCTCGATGAAGTTCCGGCGGCTGACCGGCACCTGGTCGGCGGGCTTGATCGTCTTCGTCGTCCCCTCGAACGGCGGCGTGAACGACGCGTCATAGGGGAGGGAGGGATCGCACCGCACGCCGTAGTAGTTCTGCACGCGGCGCTCGGTGGGCAGGCCGTTGTCGTCCCAGCCCATCGGATAGAACACGGCCTTGCCGCGCATCCGCTCGTATCGCGCCTTGATATCGGTGTGCGTGAAGCTGAAGACGTGGCCGATGTGGAGGCTTCCCGACGCCGTCGGCGGGGGTGTGTCGATCGAGTACACCCCGCCGCGTCCGGCAACCGCGGCCCGCGCGCGGTCGAACCGGTACGTTCCCGCGGCGTTCCATGCGACATCCCACTTGTCTTCGAGACCTTCGAGGGCGGGCTTGTCGGGGATCTCGGCCA
Source organism: Microbacterium sp. UBA1612 (assembly GCF_002321605.1). Taxonomy (NCBI): domain Bacteria; kingdom Bacillati; phylum Actinomycetota; class Actinomycetes; order Micrococcales; family Microbacteriaceae; genus Microbacterium; species Microbacterium sp. UBA1612. The sequence continues at coordinate 60,266 of NZ_DCMW01000025.1, read as the reverse complement.
TGGTGCTCCTTGCGCGGTATGGGCGGCACTGTGTGAGCGTGCCTGAATGTGCGGGTGGGCACAGTCTACCGACGCAGGACGGCCCCTCGCTGAGGCCGGGTCACCCCCGCTGAGGTCGAGTCACACCTGAACGGGCTCGGGAGCCGCGACGTGCGCCGCCGTCGGCATCCGGGCCGCGACCCATGCCGCGAGCAGCGTGATGGCCGACATGATCGCCAGGACGATCCCGGGGTGCCACCACGCATAGGCGGTGGCCTCGCCCAGGGCGAGGGTGAGCGCGGGCACGAATCCGCTCACGGTCGCGGCGATGGCGTACGACAGCGAGAGGGCCGAGTAGCGGAAGTGATCGGGGAAGAGGTCGTTCATGAGTCCGCCGAGTGCCGCCCACGCCATCGTCGGCAGGATGCCGCCGATGATCATCGTGCCCACGAGGATCGGGAAGGTGGCGAACTGCAGCAGGAAGTACATCGGGAACGTGATCAGAAGCGTGCCGAGTGCGCCCCACATCACCACACGGGCGGACCCGATGCGGGTGGACCACCACCCGAAGAGGGGGATCGTGACCAGTTGCAGCAGACCGCCGATGGTCGTGGCGACCAGGAGGTCCTGGTAGGCGAATCCGAGCTGGGCGACCCCGTAGTTGACCGTGTACGTGTTCATCAGCGAGTAGGACCCGATGCCGAGCAGTGCCGCGCCGATGGCGACCACGATCGCGAGCGGACGCCGGGCGAACATCGTCACGAACGGCACCCGGTCGCGGCGACCCTCGGCGACGACGTCGCGGAAGACCGGCGTCTCGGTGATCGTCAGACGCAGGTAGAGCGAGACGGCGAGGAGCGGTATGGCCAGCAGGAACGGGATGCGCCAGCCCCACGCTGCGAGATCCTCGGCGCTGAGCACCTGAGTCATCACGATGTACACGGTGGCGGAGAGGATGGACCCGACCGGTGAGCCGAGCTGCGGGATGGCCGCGAAGAACGCGCGACGCACGGGGGAGGAGTGTTCGGTCGCGATGAGGATGGATCCGCCCCACTCGCCGCCGAGCGACAGGCCCTGTGCGATGCGGAGAGCGATGAGGAGAGCAGCGCCCAGCCAGCCGGCCTGCGCGTAGGTGGGCAGCATCCCGATGAGGCCCGTCGCGACGCCCATGATGCCGATGGTCCACAGCAGAGTCGCGCGCCGCCCCAGGCGATCGCCCATGTAGCCGAAGAGCACCGCGCCGATGGGGCGCACGACGAACGCGAGCGCGATCGTCAGGAACGACGTGAGCGTCGACCCGAACTCGCCGAGCGGCGAGAAGAAGAGCGGGCCGAGGAAGAAGGCGGAGAAGTACGCGAAGACGTAGAAGTCGAACGATTCGAGCGACGTGCCGACCATCGAGGCCCACGCCACGCGGCGCGGAGTGGAGGTCGGAGCTGTGGATGCGGGGGAGGATGTCACGAGCGTCAATTGTGGCACGAGTCCAGAAAGGCGGCATCGGGCGAAGAAGACCGGCGTCGGGTTCACCCCGCGATGGTCGCGGGTCGCCGATCCGCGCGTAGAATGTCCGGACAGACATCGATCCGGCCATCACCGGGGAGTCCTCGGAAGAACCTTCCGTCGTCCGCTCTCGATCGTGCGGCGGGATCACTAGAACCGAGCGGGTCAGGCCCGTCACAGCCGCTGTGAGAGTGGCCCCGGCCCGCGACACGCGGGTCGAGCGGCACGCGGGGTGGTACCGCGGTTCTCCCGACGGGTGGATCGTCCCCGCAGGACGAGAACCTGCGAGAGTGCGATGACCTACCCCCGATCCTCCTTCGGCCCGGCCGCCGACGTGCAGCCGAGCCCGCGTTTTTCCGACCTGGAACAGCAGACCCTCGCCTTCTGGGCCGAAGACGACACCTTCCGGGCCTCGATCGCACAGCGCGACGGTGCGCCGGAGTGGGTCTTCTACGACGGCCCGCCCTTCGCCAACGGACTGCCTCACTACGGTCACCTCCTCACCGGCTACGCCAAGGATCTCTTCCCGCGCTTCCAGACCATGCGCGGCAAGAAGGTCGACCGCGTCTTCGGATGGGACACCCACGGGCTGCCCGCGGAACTCGAGGCGATGAAGCAGCTCGGCATCACCGAGAAGAGCGAGATCGAGGCGATGGGCATCGCCACGTTCAACGAGAAGGCGCGCTCGTCGGTGCTGGCGTACACCCGTGAGTGGGAGGACTACGTCACGCGCCAAGCGCGCTGGGTCGACTTCGAGCGCGGCTACAAGACCCTCGACACCGGCTATATGGAATCGGTGCTCTGGGCCTTCAAGACCCTCCACGACCGCGGGATGGCCTACGAGGGGCACCGCGTGCTGCCGTACTGCTGGCGCGACGAGACGCCGCTGTCGGCGCACGAGCTGCGCATGGACGATGACGTGTACAAGATGCGGCAGGACCCGTCGGTGACCGTCACCTTCCCGCTCGTCGGGGCCAAGGCCGAGGCCCTGGGCCTGACCGGCGTGCGAGCCCTCGCCTGGACGACGACGCCGTGGACCCTCCCGACCAACTTCGCGCTCGCGGTCGGACCCGACATCAGGTACGCCGTGCTGCCGGCCGGTCCCGCCGGTGCCGCGGACGTGCACCGGGATGACGACCCGGTGGAGGCGACGGCGCACCGCTACCTGCTGGCCGAGGACCTGCTGGCGGGATACGCGAAGGACCTCGGCTACGCGTCACCCGAGGAGGCCCGCGAGGCGGTGACGGAGACCTTCCTCGGGGCCGACCTGGCCGACGTCTCCTACGATCGCCTCTTCGACTACTACGCCGACACCGACGCGTGGGGCACGCGCGATGCCTGGCGCATCCTCGTCGACGACTACGTCTCGACCGGCGACGGCACGGGGATCGTCCATCAGGCGCCCGCGTACGGCGAGGACGATCAGCGTGTGACCGCGGCCGCCGGGATCCCCCTCGTCATGAGCCTCGACGACGGTGGGCGATTCCTGCCGCAGGTCTCCGACGTTGCGGGCGAGTTGTGGATGGACGCCAACCGGCCACTCATCCGTCTGCTGCGACAGGCCGGCCGCATCCTTCGGGAGGCGAGCTACGAGCATTCGTATCCGCACTGCTGGCGCTGTCGGAATCCGCTGATCTACAAGGCGGTCTCCAGCTGGTTCGTGCGCGTGACCGACATCAAGGACCGTCTCCTGGCCGGCAACGAGCAGATCGCGTGGGTGCCCGAGAACGTGCAGCACGGGCAGTTCGGCAAGTGGCTCGACGGAGCACGCGACTGGTCGATCAGCCGGAACCGCTACTGGGGGACGCCGATCCCGGTCTGGCGGAGCGACGACCCCGAGCACCCGCGCGTGGACGTGTACGGCTCACTCGCGGAGCTCGAGCGGGACTTCGGCGGGCTCCCGTGCAACGAGTCGGGCGAGGTCGACCTGCACCGGCCGTACATCGACGAGCTCACCCGCCCGAACCCCGACGATCCCACGGGCCGCTCGACGATGCGGCGCATCGAGGACGTGCTCGACGTCTGGTTCGACAGCGGCTCGATGCCGTATGCGCAGGTGCACTATCCGTTCGAGAACCAGGCCTGGTTCGACGAGCACTCGCCCGCCGACTTCATCGTCGAGTACATCGGGCAGACGCGCGGCTGGTTCTATGTCATGCACGTGCTCTCGACCGCCCTCTTCGACCGCCCTGCCTTCACCGGAGTCTCCTGTCACGGCATCGTGCTGGGCAGCGACGGGCAGAAGATGTCGAAGTCGCTGCGGAACTACCCCGATGTGAGCGAGGTCTTCGACCGCGACGGTTCGGACGCCATGCGCTGGTTCCTGATGTCGAGTCCGGTGCTGCGCGGCGGGAACCTGGTCGTGACCGAGGAGGGCATCCGTGCGGGGGTCAGGGAGTTCCTCCTGCCGCTGTGGAACTCCTGGTACTTCTTCGCCACCTACGCCAACGCGAGCGGGGTGCGCGGATACGAGGCGACGTGGCGCACCGACAGCACCGATGTGCTCGACCGATACATCCTGGCGCTCACCGGCGACCTGGTGCGCGGCGTCGCCGACGATCTCGAGGGACTGGACTCCACGACGGCCGCCGCGCGCCTGCGTGACTTCGCCGAAGTGCTGACCAACTGGTACATCCGCCGCTCGAGGGACCGGTTCTGGGTGGGCGTGACCGACGATCCCGCCAGCAGAGACGCCTTCGACACGCTGTACACGGTGCTCGAGACCCTCGCGCGGGTTGCGGCGCCCCTGCTGCCGCTGGTGTCGGAGCACGTCTGGAAGGGCGTGACCGGCGGACGCAGCGTGCATCTGCAGGATTGGCCGGATGCCTCGGCCTTCGCCCCGGCGTCCGACATCCGCTCGGCGATGGATGCCGTGCGCGAGGTCTCGAGCGCGGCGAACGCCCTGCGAAAGCGCGAGGGGCTTCGCGTGCGGCTGCCGCTCGCGGCGCTGACGGTCGTCGTGCGAGACGCCGCCGCGCTGGTGCCGTTCGAGGCGATTCTGCGCGAGGAGCTGAACGTCAAGGCCGTCGAACTGATCGAGCTCGACGAGGCCGTCGCCGAGCGGTACGGCATCAGCCGCCGGCTGAGCGTGAACGCCCGAGCCGCCGGCCCGCGACTGGGCAGACGCGTTCAACACGTGATCGCCGGCGCCAGAGCCGGCGTCTGGGAGGAGATCGACGGCGCGGTGGTCGTGGACGGCATCGCGCTCGAAAGCGGCGAGTACGACCTCACGCTGGAGGCGGGAGGCGTCGCCGAGGGCGTGGCCATCTCGCTGCTTGCCGACGGCGGCTTCGTCCTGCTGGACACCGTCACGACCCCCGAGCTGGAGGCGGAGGGACTGGCCCGCGACATGATCAGGGCGGTTCAGGAGACCCGCAAGGCGGCAGGATTCGAGGTGAGCGACCGCATCCGCCTGGAGCTGCTGTTCGCCGACGCGGGCGATCTGGCCAAGGTGGAGTCGGCGTTCGAGATCGCGGACGTCGCCGGCGAGACGCTCGCCCGTGAGCACGTCCTCGGGGACAGCGCGACCGGATCGTCGATGGAGTTCGAGACCACCGTGACTGCGGGCACCTACGCGAACGCCGGCGTCGTCACGGTCCGCGTTTCCCGGATGGAGGCGATTCGATGACCGATCGCGAGAGAGCCGACGCCGTCTACGCGGCGCTTCTCGACCGCGCCGGTGAGCGATGGGTGCAGCCGCGGATCGAGCGCACTCAGCGGGTGCTCGACCTGCTCGACAATCCGCAGCGCACCTATCGCGTGGTGCACATCACGGGCACGAACGGAAAGACCTCGACAGCCCGCATGATCGAGGCGCTCGTGCGTGCGCACGGGCTTCGCACCGGCCTGTTCACGAGTCCCCACCTCGACCGCTTCACCGAGCGCATCCTGGTCGACGGTGAGCCGATAGACGACGCGGCCGTCGCCGACGCCTGGGACGAGATCGATCCCTTCGTGGGGATGATCGATGCCGAACTCGTCGCCGAGGGGGAGGACCCGCTGACGTTCTTCGAGCTCCTGACGGTGCTCGCGTTCGTCGCGTTCGCCGATGCCCCCGTCGACGTGGCGGTCGTCGAAGTCGGCATGGGGGGTTCGTGGGACTCCACGAACACCGCCGATGGCGATGTGGCGGTGCTCACACCGGTGGGCATGGACCACGCCGACCGCCTCGGCGAGACCCCGGCCGAGATCGCGACCGTGAAGGCCGGGATCGTGAAGGACGGCGCGCTGGTGGTCTCGGCACGGCAGGACACCGAGGTGGAGGCGGTCATCCGCGCCACGGCCACCGCGCGCGGTGCCAGGGTCGCGTTCGAGGGTCGTGAGTTCGCCCTGACCGAGGCTCGGCTCGCCGTCGGTGGCCAGCAGCTGACCGTGCAGGGACTCGCGGGGCGCTACGAAGGGGCCTACCTGCCGGTGTACGGGTCGCATCAGGGGCGAAACGCCGCTCTGGCGATCGCCGCCGTCGAGATGCTTCTCGGTGCCGGCGGACGCGCGATCGCGGAGGACGTGCTCGCCGAGGCGCTGACCGTCGTCACCTCTCCGGGCCGGCTGCAGCTGCTCGGCACCGCGCCGACCGTGCTCGTCGACGCGGCCCACAACCCTCACGGCGCCGCAGCGCTGGCCACTGCGCTGCGGGAGTCCTTCGCGTTCGAGGAGTGGGGCGTGGTGCTCGGCGTGCTCGCCGACAAGGATGCCGCCGGCATCGTCGCGGCCCTCGCACCGATCGCCACGCGCGTCTTCGTCACCGCACCCGCCTCGGACCGCGCCGGTGACCCAGACGCCCTGGCCGATCTCGCGGAGGCCGCGGGGTTGGACGTCACCGTGCACGGTGATCTTCCGACCGCCGCCGACGAAGCCCGGGCCTGGGCGGTCGAGTCCGCTCAGCGTGCGGTGGTCATCGCGGGCTCGGTGGTGCTCGCGGGCGAAGCGATCGCGGTATCGGTCGCCGAGGGATGGAAGCGCGGTGGCGCCGATGCGTGAGCCCCGAGTGAGGCGTTCGAGAGGAGCGGCCGAGTCGCTCGGCGCGGTGGTGCTCGGATTCGAATCGATCATCGTCTTCCTCGGTGGACTGGTCGTGTTCGGACTGCGCGCCTTCCCGGGGTCGATCCCGCCGTGGTGGGGGATCGTCGGCGGCACGGTCGTCGCACTGGCGATGGTCGTCACCGCTGGTCTGCTGCGGTACCGTGCCGGGATCGTGCTGGGGTGGGCCCTCCAGGTCGTCGTCGTCCTCGGCGGATTCCTCGTTCCCGCGCTGGTGCTGGTCGGTCTCATTTTCGGAGCGATGTGGGCGTATGCGACCATCAAGGGGGCGGCGCTGGACCGCCGGAACGCCTCGCGTGCCGCAGACGCGGAACCCACGAACGGAGACTGAATGGCCACCGAAGAAACCCTCGTCCTCGTCAAGCCCGACGGCGTCGCCCGCGGTCTCACCGGCGTGATCCTCGCCCGGATCGAAGCGAAGGGTTACGCGCTGGTCGACCTGCGCCTGGTCGAGCCCGAGCGCGAGCGTCTCGAGCGCCATTACGCCGAGCATGAGGGCAAGCCCTTCTACGAGCCGCTGCTCGAGTTCATGATGTCGGGCCCCTCCGTGGCCATCCGGGTCGCCGGCAACCGGGTCATCGAAGGCTTCCGCTCGCTCGCGGGAACAACCGACCCGACCACGGCTGCACCCGGCACGATCCGCGGCGACCTCGGCCGCGACTGGGGCCTGAAGGTGCAGCAGAACCTCGTGCACGGGTCTGACAGCCCCGAGTCGGCGGCCCGAGAACTCGCCATCTGGTTCTGACCCTCTCCTCAGCCCGACGAAGGCGCCGCATCCCCCTGGGGATCGGCGCCTTCGCGCTGCAGCTCAGCCGAAGATCGTCTGGAAGATGTTCGGAAGGGCGTTCAGCTGCACCTGAGCCAGCAGCACGACGACCGCATAGCTGAGGATCGCCATCAGCGGCACCCAGGCCATGAGGCCTGCGGCGGCCTTGCGCACGCGCGCAGGAACCGGCACCACGCCTGACCGCAGCAGGTGGATCGTCACCGCGTAGAAGGACGGGATCGTCACCGCCCAGGTCACCATGCACCACGGGCACAGCGTGCCGAGGTCGAAGATGCTCTGCGCGATCAGCCAGACGACGAACCCGAACGCGAACGCCATGCCCGCCCAGAAGCACCACCAGAACCAACGCGCGAAGCGTGCTCCGGCGAGGATCGCCGCGCCGACGACGATCGGTGCGACCCACCCGGTGAGGCCGAGGATCGGGTTGGAGAAGCCGAAGACGCTGCCCTGCCAGGAGTCGAGATTCGCGCTGCACTGCACCAGCACGCTGAAGTCGCACGACGCCGACGCGCTCGGGTCCGCCAGTCGCTCGATCTTCTCGACCGTGAGGCTGAAGGCGGCGAACCACCCGATCACCCCCGCGATGATCAGCCAGATCGCCAGGCCGGTCGGGCGGGTGTGCGACGAGGGCGAAGCCATACGGCGACCCTCTCATCGTCCGCTATGGGTCTGCTGTGGACCGACTGCGGCCGCGGTCGCGCATTATCGGAGCGAAAGTGCGATAATGAACGGCGATGCACGGCGGCCGCGCCGCCACGGGCATCGACAGAAGACTTCGGGCGATGAACGCCCTATCGTCGTCGCGGAACCCGCTGGACCGGGCGCGACGACACACCGAGTGAGTTCGCGGGGACGCCCCTTCCCAGGGATGGGCGCCACGCACGAGATTTCGACGGGTGACGCGCGGTGTCACCCGCGGGGAGTACGCCAGAGATGGCCGATGGAAATGATGCACACGTCCCAGCAGACTCCGAACCGGACGCCCCGGTGGAGACGAACGTAGAGGCGGAACAGTCGCCCGAGGTTGGGACGCAGGAACTCTCGGCACCCGCAGGGGCCGCCGAGGTCACGGTGCCCACCCAGGAGGAAGCGTCCTCCGAGCCGGCGCCGTCCCCTGAGCCCGAGTCCTCGGCCGAGCCCGAGGTTCCTCCGGCTCCGCCCGAAGAACCTTCCGAACCGGAGAGACTGACCGCTGTCAGTCTCGGTCTCCTGCCGGAGCAGTTCGTCTCCGCGGTGTCGACGCAGCTGCACTTCTACGCTCCCGAGATCGCGGTGCTGCCGGCGCGGCCCGATGACGACGTCGAGAGCGACCGGGAGCAGCAGTCTGGGGGCAGCTCTCGCCGCCGCGGTCGACGTCGCGGAGGCGGCGGCCAGAACGACAAGAGCGACGGCGACGACGAATCGCCCCGGTCCTCCGGCCGCAAGCGGGCCGTCGAGGTCGTGACCGAGCCGCAGCGGATCAAGGGATCCACGCGCCTCGAGGCGAAGAAGCAGCGCCGCCGTGACGGGCGCGAGGCCGGTCGCCGTCGTGCCGTGGTGACCGAGGCCGAATTCCTCGCGCGCCGTGAGGCGGTCGACCGGGTCATGGTGGTGCGATCGAAGAACGGCCGGATCCAGATCGCGGTGCTGGAGGACGACGTCCTCGTCGAGCACTATGTGGCCCGCAATCAGGACTCGTCTCTCATCGGGAACGTCTATCTCGGTCGCGTGCAGAACGTGCTTCCCAGCATGGAGGCCGCGTTCGTCGACATCGGCCGGGGACGAAACGCCGTGCTCTATTCCGGTGAAGTGGACTGGGACGCCGTCGAGACCGGCAATCAGCCGCGACGGATCGAGCTCGCGCTGAAATCGGGCGACAAGGTGCTCGTGCAGGTGACGAAGGACCCGGTCGGACACAAGGGTGCGCGACTGACGAGCCAGATCTCGCTCCCTGGGCGCTATCTCGTGTACGTGCCCGGCGGCGCCATGAACGGCATCTCGCGCAAGCTCCCTGACACCGAACGGGCGCGTCTGAAGAAGATCCTCAAAGAGGTGCTGCCCGAGTCCTCCGGCGTCATCGTGCGTACCGCCGCCGAGGGCGCGACGGAGGAGCAGCTGACACGTGACGTCAACCGGCTCACGACGCAGTGGGAGCACATCGGCCGCCAGGTCGAATCCCAGCAGGCCCCGGCGCTGCTGCACTCGGAGCCCGATCTGCTGGTCAAGATCGTGCGCGACGTCTTCAACGAGGACTTCTCGAAGATGCTCATCCAGGGTGAGGATGCGCACCAGACCATCACCGCGTATCTCGAAGGGGTCGCTCCCGACCTCCTCGATCGCGTCGAGTCTTACGAGGAGGACCGAGACCCGTTCGACCGCTTCCGCATCACCGAGCAGATCGAGAAGGCGCTGGACCGCAAGGTGTGGCTGCCCTCGGGCGGATCGCTCGTCATCGACCGCACTGAGGCGATGACCGTCGTCGACGTCAACACCGGCAAGTTCGTCGGCTCCGGCGGCAACCTCGAAGAGACGGTCACGAAGAACAACCTCGAGGCGGCCGAGGAGATCGTGCGGCAGCTGCGGCTGCGCGACATCGGCGGAATCATCGTGGTCGACTTCATCGACATGGTGCTCGAATCCAACCGCGATCTCGTGCTGCGGCGTCTGGTCGAGTGCCTCAGTCGCGACCGGACCAAGCACCAGGTGGCCGAAGTCACGTCGCTCGGACTCGTGCAGATGACGCGCAAGAAGCTGGGTCTCGGGCTGCTCGAGACCTTCAGCGAGGCGTGCGAGGTGTGCGCCGGCCGCGGCGTGATCGTCCATCACGACCCGGTGGTCAAGCATCGGTCATCGGGGTCGTCCTCGAGCGGCCGTCGACAGCGCCAGAACGGCAACGGCGGTCCCTCGCAGGGCAACGGCAACGGATCGTCGTCGTCCCAGGGCGGCGGCACGCATACGATCACCGAGGGCGTGAAGTCGGCGCTGGCGCAGATCGCGGCCTCGACGATCCACCCGTCGCAGGGGGAGGACGCCCCCGCCGCCGGTGGACAGGTGGATGTCGTGCTGCCCGAGCCCAAGGACGGCCAGCCTGCCCCGAAGGACGGATCCCGGGCCGAGCACGCGGATCGGGGCAAGAAGCCCCGCCGCAAGAAGCCCGAGTCATCGAAGGGTCCCCGCACCGAGACGGACGTCCTCCTGGACTCCGTTCTGGATGCGCTCCCCGAGCCGAAGGCCCCCGGTCAGGGACGCGGTCGGCGCCGGGTGACCACCGCCGCCTTGACGGGTACGCCGGTGAGCACCGTCACGCCGGCCCCGCCGAGCGAAGACTGACGTCGCGGAGGTCGCGCGTCACCGCCCGCGGCGCTCGCGAGCGGTGACGCGCAGTCCGGAGGCGATGAGGCGCCGGACCAGTTCGTGGCCTCCGACGGCGTGAGCGCCCGCAGCCACGAGACGGTCGTAGGCGTCGTCGGGAACGTCGTAGTGATCGCGATCGAAACCGCGCCGGGGGATGCTGTTCGCCGCTGCGAAGCGGTGCAGTTCGTCGAGGCTCGCATCGCTGATCAGGTGCGACCACAAGCGTCCGTGCGCGGGCCAGCGAGGTGGATCGATCAGGATCGCCATCCCGCGATCCTACGGCGCGGACTCCGGCGGCGTCGCTTTGCGCGGGGCTGCGGCATCCGGTAAAGTATTCCTTTGGTGCGTAGCGTGCCGCATACTCATGGCGACACGCCGAGAGCATGGCTTCCGCACCGTTACCCGTCTTTCAAGACAACCGGAGCCGTGCGCTCCCCAAGACGAAACAAGGTGTGAAGTGGTTTACGCAGTTGTGCGCGCCGGTGGCCGGCAGGAGAAGGTCGAGGTCGGCTCGATCGTCGTTCTCGATCGTCTGGCCGCTCAGATCGGTGACAAGGTGCAGCTTCCGGCCGTCCTGCTCGTCGACGGCGACGCCGTCACGACCGACGCCGACAAGCTGGCGAAGGTCTCGGTGACCGCCGAGGTCCTCGGTGAGGAGCGCGGCCCCAAGATCGTGATCCAGAAGTTCAAGAACAAGACCGGCTACAAGAAGCGCCAGGGGCACCGCCAGGACCTCACGCGCGTCAAGGTCACCGGCATCAAGTAACTCCAGGAAGAAGCTGAGATGGCACACAAGAAGGGCGCAAGCTCCACTCGCAACGGTCGTGACTCCAACGCGCAGCGCCTCGGCGTGAAGCGCTTCGGCGGTCAGGTCGTCGGCGCGGGCGAGATCATCGTCCGTCAACGCGGAACCCACTTCCACCCGGGCGCCAACGTCGGCCGGGGCGGCGACGACACGCTGTTCGCCCTCGCCGCCGGTGCGGTCGAGTTCGGCAGCAAGGGCGGTCGCAAGGTCGTCAACATCGTCGCAGCTGCGGAGTGATCCGGGGCTCACGAGAAGTCTTCGATGAGGGGCGGGCTTCGGCTCGCCCCTCATCTGTATCCACATCCTGAGGGGAATGACATGGTCACCTTCGTCGATCGGGTGACCCTTCACCTGCGCGCGGGCAAGGGCGGCAACGGCTGCGTGTCGGTGCGACGGGAGAAGTTCAAGCCCCTCGCCGGTCCCGACGGCGGCAACGGCGGACACGGCGGAGACATCGTGCTCGTCGCCGACCCGCAGGAGACGACGCTGCTGTCGTATCATCACTCTCCGCACCGCAGCGCCGACAACGGCGGGTTCGGCATGGGCGACAACCGGTCCGGCGCGGCGGGAGAGCACCTCGAGCTGTCTGTGCCGGTCGGGACCGTGGTGAAGGCGCCCGATGGTGAGACCCTCGTCGACCTCATCCACCCCGGGATGCGTTTCGTCGCCGCCCCGGGCGGCCTCGGAGGTCTCGGGAACGCCGCCCTGGCGTCACCGAAGCGTAAGGCGCCCGGCTTCGCGCTGCTGGGCACCTCGGGCTGGGAGGGCGATGTCGTCCTCGAGCTGAAGACCGTCGCCGATGTGGCGCTGGTCGGCTTCCCCTCGGCCGGCAAGTCGAGCCTGATCGCGGCGGTCTCGGCCGCGCGACCGAAGATCGCCGACTACCCCTTCACGACACTGCATCCGAACCTGGGCGTCGTCCAGGCCGGTGACACGCGCTACACCATCGCCGATGTCCCTGGACTCATCGAGGGTGCCAGCGAGGGCCGCGGGCTGGGCCTGGAGTTCCTCCGGCACGTCGAGCGGTGCACGGCACTGGTGCACGTGCTCGACTGCGCCACCCTCGACCCCGGCCGCGATCCGCTGAGCGATCTCGACGTCATTCTCGCGGAGCTCGCCGCTTACCCGGTCGCGGACGATCAGGTGCCGCTGCTCGAACGGCCACAGCTGGTCGCGCTCAACAAGCTCGATGTGCCCGAGGCCAAGGACCTCGCCGATCTCGTGCGCCCCGACCTCGAGGCTCGCGGCTTCCGCGTCTTCGACATCTCCACGGTCGCTCGCTCGGGGCTGCGTGAGCTCACGTTCGCTCTGGGGGAGATCATCGCCGGCCATCGGGCGACGCGAGCCGACGAGGGGCCGCAGGAGCGCGTGGTCATCCGCCCGCGCGGTTCCGAGAAGGAGTTCTCCATTCGGGTCGAGGGCGGCACCTACGGCAACCTCTACCGCATCGTCGGCGCAAAGCCGGAGCGGTGGGTGCAGCAGACCGACTTCCGCAACGATGAGGCCGTCGGCTTCCTGGCCGACCGCCTCGACAAGCTCGGTGTCGAAGACGAGCTGTTCCGCGCCGGTGCGACCCCGGGTGCGACCGTGGTGATCGGGGAGGGCGACGGCGTCGTCTTCGACTGGCAGCCGTCGCTGAGCTCGGCTGCCGAACTCATGACCGCTCCGCGGGGGACCGATCCCCGTATCGATCCGTCGAACCGCCGCACGACGTCGCAGCGGCGGGAGCAGTATCGCGAACGCATGGATGCCAAGGCCGAGGCGCGCGCCGATCTCGAGGCCGAGCGCCTCTCGTCGTCCGGGTGGAGCGAGGAGAGCGACGGGTGAGCGTCGTCGACCGCTCCGGTCTCGCCACCGTGCGCCGCGTGGTGGTCAAGGTGGGGTCCTCGTCGATCAGCGGTGCGAATCGCGGCAAGATCGCCCCGATCGTCGAAGCGCTCGCCCACGCCCATGCTCGCGGCGCCGAGGTCGTGCTGGTCTCGTCGGGAGCGATCGCCACCGGAATGCCGTACCTCACCCTCGACGAGCGTCCCACCGACCTCGCCACCCAGCAGGCGGCCGCGGCGGTCGGGCAGAACGTGCTGATCTACCGCTACCAGGATGCGCTGCGCCCCTTCGGTGTCGTCGCCGGGCAGGTGCTGCTGACGGCAGGCGACCTCGAGAACGCGACACCGCGATCGAATGCGCGCCGCGCGATGGAGCGGCTTCTGGGACTGCGCATCCTGCCGATCGTCAACGAGAACGACACCGTAGCGACCCACGAGATCCGCTTCGGCGACAACGACCGCCTGGCAGCGCTGGTCGCCCGCCTGATCGGTGCCGACGCGCTGGTTCTTCTCAGCGACATCGAATGCCTCTACACGCGCCCGCCGGGCGAGCCGGGTGCTCGCCCGATCGATCGTGTGGCCTGGGGCGACGATCTCGACGACTACGAGTTCGGCGCAACGGTCGTCAACAGCCTCGGAACCGGCGGTGCCGCGACGAAGGCTTCGGCCGCGAAGCTTGCTTCGGCAGCGGGCATCGGCGTGCTCGTGACGAGCGCGGACCTCGTGGCCGAGGCGCTCGAGGGGCGTCACGTCGGCACGTGGTTCGAGCCGGATCCGGCACCGGATGCGGCGCCCGCCACGGGGCCCGTGCGGGCGGCCGGGAATCAGTAGGCTGGAACGATGACCACGGTGACGGAGGCTTCGGCACGCGAGCGGATGCAGCGGGCGAAGGATGCCAGCCGAGCCGTCGCGCTCCTGGACGACGATGCGAAGTCGCACGCGCTGCGGACCATCGCCGACGCGATCGAGGCGGCCTCGGCCGAGATCGTCGCCGCGAACACCGAGGATCTCGCACGCGGTGCGGCGAGCGGGCTCGCCGATGGCCTGCGAGACCGCCTGCGCCTGGACGCCCCGCGCGTCGCCGCTCTCGCCGCCGCCGTGCGGGAGATCGCCGACCTTCCCGACCCCGTCGGACGTGTCCTCGACGAGCGCATCATCGGCGGCGGCATCCGGCTGACGAAGGTCGCCGTGCCCTTCGGCGTCGTCGGCGCGATCTACGAGGCCCGGCCGAACGTGACCGTCGACATCGCGGCCCTCGCCCTGCGGTCGGGGAACGCGGTCGTCCTGCGCGGCGGCAGCGCGGCCGAGAACACGAACAGGGCCCTCGTGTCAGCCATGCGGCATGCCCTCGCATCTGCAGGCATCGACTCCGAAGCGGTGCAGACGATCGATGGGTTCGGACGCGACGGCGCACGCGAGCTGATGACCGCGCGAGGGCTGGTCGACATCCTCGTTCCGCGGGGAAGCGCGCAGCTCATCGAAACGGTCGTGACGGAATCGACCGTGCCCGTCATCGAGACCGGCGCGGGGGTCGTGCACATCTTCGTCGACGCCACCGCGCGCGCGGACTGGACGCGGGAGATCATCGTCAATGCGAAGGCGCAGCGACCCAGCGTCTGCAACGCCGTCGAAACGGTCCTCGTGCACCGCGATGCTCTCGGACTCGTCCCCGACCTGCTGGACGCGCTCGAGGGGGCGGGGGTGACCGTGCATGGAGACGAGACGATCTCAGGACTCTCGCCTCGCGTCGTGGCGGCCACCGATGACGACTGGTCCACGGAGTACTTGAGTCTGGATCTGGCCATGCGCGTCGTCGACGGGATCGACGAGGCGCTGACGCACATCCGAACCTACTCGACGCACCACACCGAGGCGATCATCACCGATGACCCGGCAGCGGCCGAGCGCTTCCTCGCCGAGGTCGACTCCGCGGCGGTGATGCTCAATGCGTCGACACGCTTCACGGACGGCGGAGAGTACGGCTTCGGGGCAGAAGTCGGCATCTCCACGCAGAAGCTGCACGCCCGAGGGCCGATGGGCCTGACCGAACTCACGAGCGTGAAGTGGATCGGGCGGGGCGAAGGCCACGTCCGAGCCTGATCCCAAATAGACTGGTCGGCGTCCGGACATCCCGGGCCCACCCGAAACGGAGCACGAATGACACTGGCTGAGATCGTCATCCTCGCGGCGGAGGAGACCGAGCACCACGGCAACGTCGCGCTCGAGACCTTCTGGTACGGTGCGGTGGCCCTGGCCGTCTTCGGTCTGCTGGCGCTCGTGACCGCGTCGTATCGTAACGTGGCGAACCGCCACGCACATAAGGCGGAGGCCTACGCGAAGGCGCACGCGAACGACGTTCAGAAGGCGGGACACGGGCACTAGGCCCGCTGCATGTCCACGGCGCGAGCCCCTCGGATCGGAGTGATGGGCGGGACGTTCGATCCCATCCACCACGGGCACCTCGTCGCGGCCAGCGAAGTGGCGCAGTCCTTCGACCTCGATGAAGTCGTCTTCGTTCCGACCGGACGCCCCTGGCAGAAGCAGAGCGTGACCTCCAGCGAGCATCGCTATCTGATGACCGTCATCGCGACGGCATCGAACCCGCAATTCACCGTGAGCCGCGTCGACGTGGACCGGGCCGGCCCGACCTACACCATCGACACACTGCGCGATCTGCAGGCGGAGAGACCGGGCGCGGAGCTGTACTTCATCAGCGGCGCCGACGCCGTGGCGCAGATTCTCAGTTGGCGGGACCATGATGAACTGTGGCAACTCGCCCACTTCGTCGCCGTCTCCCGTCCCGGCCACGTGCTGAGCACCGAGGGACTGCCGTCGGAGAACGTGAGCCAGCTGGAGATCCCCGCGCTGTCGATCTCGTCGACGGACTGTCGAGACCGGGTTCGTCGAGGTCACCCGGTGTGGTACCTCGTCCCCGACGGGGTTGTCCAATACATTGCGAAGCATCACCTCTACCGGAGCATGGAATGAGCACACCCGAGCACCCCGCGGACAAGCCGCTGACCCGCCGTCAGCTGCGGGAGATCCGCAACACCGGCTCGACGCCCGTCGTGACACCCCCGGACGCCGACGCCCATGCCACAGCCGACACCGACGACGCCGCGCCCGCGCAGGCGGCACCGGTCGCCTCTCCGAAGCCGCGCCTGCCCCGGCCGGCGCCCCCGACCGATGTGTCGCCGGCGCCGGCCCCCGACTCCAGTGTGAACCTCGGTGAGGCGCCGCTCACGCGCCGGCAGGCGCGCCAGCAGGAGAAGATACGCACCGCCTCGGTGCCGGTGATCACACCGGAGGTGGCTGCTCAACACACCACAGCGGCGAAGAAGCCCGTGTGGACCGCGGCGCCGGTCGACCCCGCCCTGGGCGAGCCGACGCCCATCGTCGCCTCCGTCCCCGAGGGTGCGGATGCACCGGCCGAGAACGATTCGGGCGAGGCTGGCCGAGAGGTCGCGGACGAGTCCGAGCGGCCCGTGGTGAACCCGGCTCTCGGGGCAGGGCTCCTCGCCGGGGGCGTGCAGGAGGCTGCGGGGGCCCCGGCGTCCTTCGATCAGCTGCTGACGCGCTCGTCGAGCGGCTCGGTCAGCACTCCCAACGCGCTCATCATGTCTCAGACGCCGTCGACGCTCGCCTCGCCTGTCGCCTCGACGGGCGAGGTCATCCTCACGGGGTCGTACGACCTGCCGGAGGGCTTCGGATCCACCGGACACGCCCGTGGGACGGCGGACGGCAAAGAGGTGGACGCGGTTCTCGTCGACGGTGAGCTGCCGGCGCATTCGTCACCGACGCCGATCGCCGCCAGCGCCGCGATCAGCACCCACAAGCAGCCCGGCGACGTCATCAAGCCCCCCACCCCCGAGAAGGGTGGGCGGCTGATGCTGACACTCGCGATCACCGCCGGTGTCCTGGCGCTCGCCCTCGTGGGCGTGCTCATCCTCGCGTTCGTGACGGGAGCGATCTGATGCCGGCGACGGAACAGTCGCGGGAGATGCTCCAGATCGCCGCCGCCGCAGCGGACGCGACCGGCGGTGAGGACCTCGTCGCCCTGGACGTGTCCGATCCGCTGCCGCTCGTCGACGTCTTCCTCATCGTCACCGGGCGCAGCGAGCGCAATGTCGCCGCCATCGCCGATGAGATCGAGGAGAAGCTCCTCGAGGCAGGCCACAAGCGGCTCCGGCGCGAAGGACGCGAGGAGTCCCGCTGGATCCTCCTCGATTTCGGCGACCTCGTGGCGCATGTCTTCCATGAGGAGGAGCGGTCGTACTACGGGCTCGAACGCCTGTGGAAGGACTGCCCCGTCGTCCCCATCGTCCTTGCCGGAGCCTCGGCTGGCGAGTGATTCACGTCGCGTCGCGCGCCACGCCCGGGGCGGCGACGGTTCGAAGAGACCGGGAACATGTTGTAAGCTGATCGAGTTGTCCCGCCGGAGCGGGAAACGATCTGGGCCTGTGGCGCAGCTGGTAGCGCACCTGCATGGCATGCAGGGGGTCAGGGGTTCGAGTCCCCTCAGGTCCACGTAAGTCGAGAAATTCGAAACCTGCCCCGTCTGATGACGGGGCAGTTTCGCGTCCGGGCTGGGTTCGGTGGTCCCACCGCTGCGAGCGTGGGCGAGGACGGTGGCTGCGGGCTCGGTGGGGAAGAACGTGATGTTCTCGTCTTCGTCGACGACGATGCGCTTGAAGAGGGCGCGGTTGAGCATCCGGCGTTCAGTGGGTTCGCATCGGGCGTAGAGATCGCCAAGGTCGGTGAGGACGCCGAGGAGCTGATCGAGCCCGTCGTGTGCGTCGCGGTAGGTGGTCGCGAGGCCGTCGAGACGGTTCGTGATCGCGTCCAGGCTGGTGCGGATGCGGTCCTGTTCGGCCTTGAGCAGGTCGAGGGGGATGGCGTCGGCGTAGTGGGCCTGGACGAGCTTGAGGCGTTCGGCGTCGAGCTTGTCGCGCTGGGTCTGGAGGAGCTTGCGTTCGTCGTCGCTGGAGGCTTCGAGCTGGGCGAACACATGGTGCAGCACCGAGGCGATCTGTTCGGCTTCGGCGGTGGTGAGGCCGTTGGTGCCGTAGTCCCGGTCGATCCGGTCCTCGACTCGCGGTGCGAGGACGGCGGAGCGGGTGCAGCCGGTCTTCTTCCGGCGGCCGGAGCAGGTGAAGTACTCGTATCGTTCGCCGTTCTTGTCGCGGGGGCGTTCGATCATGAGCTTGGCGCCGCAGGAGCAGTAGAGGTTGCCTTTGAGGTAGTGGTCGTACTTCTGCGGGCGTTCTCCGACGGCGTTCTTCGCATCGAGCTGGGTCTGCACGCGCAGCCAGGTCTCCGAATCCACCAGTGGGGTGTGGGCGCCGTCGTAGGTGATGCCGCGGAAGGTGACGGTGCCCTGGTAGTAGGGGTTGGTCAGGATCTTGTGCAACGCGGTGGTCGTCACGGGCCGGGCGGGCTGGGACGGTGTGGGGCGGGTGGTCAGGCCGCGGGTCTTCAACTCCCGCGCCAGCGATGAGAGGGAGTGCTCGCCGCCTGCGTAGGCGGTGAACGCGAACCGGATCAGCTCGGCACGCTCGGGGTCGACCTGCACGTCGCGGACTTCTCGGCCCTTGGCGTCGGTGGTGCGGACGTTGAGGTAGCCGAGTGGGGCCTTGGTGGGGGTGCCGCCGAGGGTGGCCTTCTGGACCATGCCCTTGGTGACCTCTTGGGCGAGGTTGAGGGAGTAGAACTCGGCCATCGAGGCCAGGATGCCGTGCATCAGCATCCCGGAAGGGGTCTCGTCGATGTTCTCGGTGACCGAGACCAGGGTGATGTTGGCACCGCGCAGGGTGGCGTGGATGATTGCGTCGTCGAGCCGGTTGCGGGCGAGGCGGTCGACCTTGTTGATGATGCAGTACTGCACCGCATTCGCAGCCAGGTAGTCGAGCATCTCCTGCAACGCGCGACGCCTGGCGGTCTTGGCGGACTCGCCGGGTTCGATGAACTCCTTGACGATGACCGCGCCGAGCTGCTCGGCCTTCCTGGCGGCGGCATCACGCTGGGCGGGGATGGACAGGCCCTCTTCGAGGCCGTTGCGGGTGGCCTGGTCCTTGGTCGAGACCCGCAGGTAGGACACTGCCGGCACCAGACCGTCGGCCGGCGGCTCCTCGCTGTGGTCGGCGCGACGAGTCGTGCCGGCGGCCAGGGCGCGCAAGGCGCGTAGGTCCAGGCCGGTGGTGTGGTCGGTGAGCGTCATCGGTGTGACCGCCTTTCAGAGGCCCGACAAGGGTCGGGCGGCTGGGGCGCCGGGGTGGCGGTCACGTCAGATATGCGAAAAGAACACCCCATCAGTGGGGCTTACGGTCGGGTGCCAGTGGGCGCCGTGATCGTGGTTCGTACCCCGCCAGTCTACCGCCGCGGTTCGAGCAGACCGCGGAGGTGCTCACCGGCCCGTCCGGTGGCGGTGCCATCCCCGGCCGCGCGCAGAGCAAGACGGATGAGGACCTCGGCGACCTTCTCGGCATCAATCTCCTCGCGTCTGACGAACCGGACCCGCACCGGCCGGTCCGCGCCGGCCCGGTCGGTCTTGCGGTCATAGGAACGCACCATCGCCCGTGCACCTACTCGGCCTCGGAGCCGGAGCGCCCGGTCTGCTCACCGAAACCGTCTCCGTCGGTGGCGTGGGCGATCAGGGAGGCGTAGTACGCCTCTTCGGCGTCGCGACGGCGGGCGAGGTCGACGTTGACGAACGCCACGAAGTCCGCATCCCGGTCGGCGATCACGGTCTCCTCGACCGGCTCGGGAGCGTCCTGGCCGGGCCAGACGGCTTGACGGGTCGGCCGGTCACGGTCCACCCGCGTTCCGGACGCGGCGACCCAGTCGCGCAGCCGGAGCCTCGCTTCGGCGAAGTCGTGATGCCACCCCAGCCCCGCGGACCCGTCTTGCTCGGGGTCGTAGCTACACAGCCAATGAACGTGCAGCGCCGACAGCTCCCACACCAACTCTGGGTGGCGGTACCAGAACGGCGGCACCACACTGGCGGGCAGACCGTAGGCGTGGCGCAGCCAGTCCACCCAGGCGTTCAGCTCCCGCCACTCGATCGCGGCCTGCTTGGCGGTCAGCAGGTTCCAGTTCACCGGGTGCGGCGGCTCGTCCAGCACCCGCGCACCACCAGCCGGACCGCTTTCAGAAGGAGGCGGGGTGTCAGGTTCGGGCTCGTCCAGGTCCGGCGGCTTCGGTGGTGTGTGCTCATTCATCGTCGGGTCTCGGGGTCAGAGGCCGAGCGCGGGCTGCCGGCTCGCGCTGGCATTGCTCGCGCGGGAAGGGGCCGTGGCGTTGCGGGCGGGGCCGTCGCGTTCGGCAGCCCGCTCGACGGTGGGCTCCTCGCGGCGGGTGCGCGCGACCTCGTAGGTGGTGCGGGCCGTGTCGTGGCCGATCTTCTTGGCTACGAACTCCTCACCCTCGATCTGCTGGCCGTCGCGGGTGTAGGAGTACTCGTGGGCGTACCCCTCGGCGACGAAGCTGTCGCCCTTGGCGAACCGCTCATAGGCGCGCTCGGCGCTGGCGCGGTAGATCACTAGGTTGTGGAAGTCCGGCTCCAGCTTGGTGAACGACCCGTCGGTCTCTCGCCGGTAGTTCTCCTGCCCGACCCGCGCATAGAACCGCGCTTCGCCCTTCTCGGTGTAAGTCAGCTGCGGATCGGTTGCGATGAACCCCGTCAGAGACTGCTGCGTGCGAATAGCCATCGGTCTGCTCCTGTCCTCGTCGGCGACAGACCGCAGTGGGCGCGACTGTCTCTCGACTGGTAGGTGCACCCGCGTGACCGCCACACGCCTGCCCAGTTGCGTCGGGACAGAGGCGACCACGGAAGGAACTCTCGGGCGACGAGGTCGTACCCGACATGGCGATACATGTGCGGGTGCATGTCGGTCGACGTGGCCGCACTCCGAATCATTTCCTGGAGGTGGAGTCTCCGTCATCCAGTTCGGGCAGGCGGCGGTGGTACCAGAGCTCGCGACGCGTACTTCCTTCATGCGTGGAACTCACGAGTTGATCTCCCCACTTCGTGCGGGGTGCCAGTTGGAGGCGGTCGAGGGGACGGTCATCGGGGTGGTGGATGATCCAGCGGTGCGCTTGACCTCCGACCTGACCGTTGATGAGGCGTATCAGGTCATCTCTCCCGGCGGCAGTGTCGATCGTCGGAAGGCCGAGGGCCCGCTGGTCGAGGTCTCGGTCACGTAGTTGCAGGATCAACCGCGGGCTCAGAGGGAACCACACGACGTTGGCCGTCGCATATCCAACCGGCCCATCGCCCGGCGACCACCAACAGACTGGCTCATCAGAGGTCAGGACCGGGGCCTCGTCGCTGCGGATCAGGGTCCAGTGCATCCCGTCTGCCAGGCGTTCCCCAAGTCCGCTCAGGGCGAGTTTGAGGCTCTCCTGAACCATCACCGCTTCGGGCGCAACCAATCTGGGACCCTTCGGGCCTAACAGTTCAACTCGGAACGCGCTCACTTCCTCGTCGGTGATCGGCCGATCGCTCTCACGAAGCCAGGCACGGATCTGCTCGTCGGTGACGGTCTGCCCCAGGTGGAGCCGCATCTGATGGGTGGCAGCCGCGTTGAAGTCCTCGCGCCACCGATGCCCGCGAACGGTCTGGAGCGCGATGTGGTTGATCAGGTGGTACCAGTCCTCCTTGGTGAAGTCCGAGAGGCCGGTCCGGATCAACTTGTAAATGGCGGGCGCTGCCGCGCGCTCGAACTGACTCAAGTGGTGCTCGACCACCTCGGGGTCGTGACCGATTCGGTCCTGCTCGCGGGCGAGCACGTCGGTCTCGATCCGGTAGAAGCCAACTTCCGAGCATGCCTTGCGGACCGCGTTTCTGATCGCTCGGTCTGGTCGGGCTCGATCGACCAGGGCGAGCTGCTGGTTGCCGTTGGCAAAGTTCCGCAGGTAGAACTGCGGGACGAGGTGGTGGCGAGCGCTCACATCCCCAATGATCTCCCGCCGAACGAGCAGGTTGGGCAGCGTGCCGCTTGCTCGACTTCGGGAGCACTTCGCGCCGACAGATCGAACACAAGACGGACCTCAGCGCAGGAGTCCGATTCAGAACGCCGGACCGCGGTGCCGCATCGTGACCGCTGAGCTGTCTGCCCCGGCCGCTCGTGCGATCGCGGTGCGGCTCCGGTCGGCACGGACGCCGAGGGCTGGTCGGTGGGCCTTGACCTCCTCGACGGTCAGCGCGTCAGCCGGCGAGGACGACGGTCCGGCTTCGGGTGCTGGTTGGGGTTCTAAGGGTTGGTCGGTCTCTTCTTGCATCGCGGCCAGTTGTGTCTCGACGCGGGCGAGGTCTTCCTCGCTGTGAGCCAGCGCGGTGGCGTGCCGGAAGGGTTGTCCGATGCGCTGGTCGGCATCGGCGGCTGCTTGCTCGGCTTCGGCGAGGTCGTCGCGGGCGTGGTCGAGCAGGGCAGGGATGCCGGAGGCGCGGTTCTCGATGCGCTGGATCAGACCGACGCCGCCGTCGAGGAACGCCTCGCGGGTGACGATGAACCCGCTGCGCGGTACCCCGGCCAGCGCGACATTCACGACCAGGTCGCCACCGAGCGCGGGCCGGGTGGACACGGTGATGTCGAAGCCGCTGATAGATCCGATGGTGCCGTAGTCACGGGACTGGTAGCGCGGCGCCCACTTCAGGTCCGAGCTGTGTGACCACTCGGCCAGCGCGTGGGCGGCATCGGCCCGCGAGGTGTAGCTCTTCTCGGCGAGGTCGATGCGGAACCCGTCGCCCGAGGTATCGCGCACTCTCGGGAGCGCAGCTTGTAGGGCGGTGATGTCGGCTTCGGTGCGGCGAGCATCGTCAGTAGCGCGGTCGCGGGTGTGGACGAGCATGGACTGGTTGCGGTGGTAGGCCCGTTCCAGGCGGCGCAGCCGGGTGACCTCGTTCTGGATGGTGGAGTGCTCCAGTAGCAGCGGGTTGCCAGAGCTGATGGCCTTAGCCTCGGCGGCAGACAACGCTGTGGAGTCGATCTCCTCGATCTCGCGGGTGTCGAGCCGGCCGCGCATGAGCTGGGCGATGAAGGTGGCTTTGCGTTCGACGCCTTGCCACATGTAGGAGTCGAAGGATCGTTCGGTGACGAACCGGACGATCGCGACCTCGGGGTTCTGATTGCCTTGCCGCAGGATGCGGCCCTCGCGTTGGGCGATATCGGACGGTCGCCAGGGGCAGTCCAGGTGATAGAGCGCGACGGCTCGGTTCTGGACGTTGGTGCCGACGCCCATCTTCTCGGTTGAGCCGATGAGGACTGCGATGTGGCCGTTGCGGGCGGCGGCGAACAGTCGGGCCTTGTCGGTGTCGGTTTTCGCCTCGTGCATGTACCGGATCGCCTCGCCGGGCATCCCGCGCAAGACGAGCTGGGCGTGGAGTTCGTCGTAGGCGTTCCACCGGTCGACGTTGGGGGTGCCGATGTCGGAGAACACCAGCTGCAACCCACCGCGGATGGGTGAGGGCTGTCCGGTGAGGGTGTCGAGGTACTCGTGGTCGCGTGTCTGCTCCCAGACCCGGTGGATCGCGTCGGCGGCGACGTCGACCTTCGTCGGCCCTGATGGGGTGTTGGGGACGATCATGCGGACATCGAGGGCGGCCTTGCGGCCATCGGTGGAGATGACGAGCATGTTGTCCTCATCCGGAGACACGCTCTTGTTGGCAACCTTCTCGGCCCGGGCGCCGAGCTGCTCAATGAACTGCTCCAGCTCCACGGTCGGCTGCACGGCGACGGTGGCCGGGGCGCGTTTGCCGTCGCCACGTGGGGCAAGGTCGGGGGTGGGCAGGTCGAGGTCGTCGGCGGTCTTTACGTCGGCGAAGATCGACCACATCTTCAACATCTCGGGCACGTTGGAGAACTTCGCGAACCGGGTCTTCATCCGGAAGGTGTTACTCCCGGCCGGTGCCATCTCCATGCTCGTGACGGTCTGTCCGAACGTCGCCGCCCAGGCATCGAATGCCCCGATCCCGGCGGCCTCCAACAGGTCGGGGCGCAGGTAGCGCTGCATCACGTACGCCTCGGTCACCGAGTTGGAGATCGGGGTCGCGGTGGCGCCGGTGACGATGCGTTCGCGGCCTTGGGACCGCAGGTAGTCCAGTTTCATGTGCAGGTCCGAGGCGCGGGCGGAGCCCTCGATGGAGGCGTCGCGGATGTTGGACTCGGTGGCGAGGTTCTTGTACATGTGCATCTCGTCGACGATCACGTAGTCGATCCCGGTGTCCTCGAAGCACACCCCGGCGTCCCGGCCGGTGTCGACGCGTGCCTTGACCTTGTTCTCCAGCTGGAGCAGCTTGCGTTGGACGCGCTTGACGCTCATCCGGTCCTCACCCTGGGCGTCGTCGAGGACCTGCTTGACCTGATCGACCTGCCCCTGGATGTACGCGGTCTGGGTCTCGGCCCGCAGCGGGATCTTCGCGAACGCCCCCTGGGTGAGGATCACCGCGTCCCACTCGTTGGCCGACGCGCGGGCGACGAACAGCCGACGCTTCTCGGCGCTCAGGTCTTGGCTGGAGGCGGCAAGAACCCGCGCCCGCGGGTAGATCTGGAGCCATTCGCGGCCGAACTGCTCCAGCATGTGGTTCGGGACCACGACCACGGGCTTGTCGATCAGGCCCATCCGGCGCATCTCCATCGCGCCCATGATCATCTCCGCGGTCTTGCCCGCCCCGACCTCGTGGAACAGGCCCGCGGAAGGTTCGGCGATCATCCGTGCGACCGCGGCCCGCTGGTGCGGGCGGGGCGTGAACGTCGCCGCCAGACCGGGAAGGGACAGGTACTCGCCAGCGCCGGTGTAGTCGCGCAGCACGATGGAGTTGAACCGCCGGTTGTACTCGGTCACCAGGCCTGCCGCGCGTTCGGGGTCTTCCCACACCCACTCGGCGAACCGCTCGACCAACGCGTCGGCCTTCTCCTGTGCCGCGGTGGTCTCCAGCGGGTTGAGGACCTGGCGTTTGCGGCCGCCTGAGTCTTCGACCTCGTCGTAGACCAGCAGGGTGCGTTGTTCCATCACGGCCTGCGCGATGTCCGGTGCCGGGCGGCGTTCGGTGCCCCACTCGCTGGTCGCGAGCAGCCCTTGGCGTCCGCCGCGGACCTCCCACATCCCCGGCAGCGGGTTCTCCACCCGCACCTCGCTCGTGCGCAGCAACTCGTTCAGGAACTGTTCGTGGACCTCCGCGCTGATCCACACCGCCCCGAGCCGGGCGGTGATGTCCTCGACCCCGAGCGCCTCGGGCAGCACCCCGGCCAGCGCCTCCACATTCGTCCCGAACGCGGGCTCGTCGGCGGCGCGGGCTTTGGCAGCATCCAGTTTGGTGCGGACGTCCCCGGACAGATAGGCCGGGGCGTGGATGAGGTCGTCGGTGCCGGGGTCGGTGAACACCAGCCCCTCCAAAGCCTGGCGGGCTTCGGGCTCGCCCATACCGAGCATGTCGGCGATCAGAGCCAGGTCGATCCCGCCCGTCTTGTCCAGGCTGACCGCGATCGCATCGGCCGGGGTCTCCACTCCCTGGACTTCGGCGCGCGGTGCGACCACCCGGCGGGTCATGATCGCCGCAGGGGTGGCGCTCTGGTTGGTGTCGTCGAACTGTTCCAGGGCCATCACCAGCGCCCCGAAGGGGTCGCCTCGCAGGAGCCGGATCGGGGTGGGCACGATCCGCGCGTAGGTGTCCTCCCCGGCCTCATTGGTGCGGCCGGTGCGTCGCAGCGTGTACCGGTTCAAGGGTCCGTAGGTGCCGAGGTACTTCTGATACCCGCGGCGTAGCTCCTCGCGGGCGGTGGCGATGTCGTCGGTGTCGTCGACGCTCGCGGCTTCCAGTGTCAACAGCCGGATCGCGGTATCGCGCAGCCCGACCAGTGCGCGCAGCTCGCTCGCCGCGGACTTGGGCACCGGTAGCGGCTCGACGGTCCCGGCGGCCACGGTGCCGAACCCGCCACCTTCGGTGGTGGTGATGCTGCCGTCCCACAGCTCCGGAGGCGAGGGCACGAACGCCGCCCGCCGCGACTCTTGCACCGCGGAACGGGCGGTCATCGACAGCCCGCCACGGCGGGCGGTGAAGGTCACCTGGTCGATCGCATCGGCCAGGGCGGCGTCGAGCCGGTCGAGGTCGCCGGTGACGAGGAGGCTGTCGCCTCCGTACATGCCCTGCCCAATGCTGATATCGCCCAGGACGTGCTCCGGGTGGTGATCGAAGTAGGCGTTGACCTTGATCCGCTGCCCGTCGATGGTGATCGGAGTGACCCTCTCCCACAGGTCATCGGCCGGGGGCTGGCCGTCTTCGCGGCGGCGCAGGATCAGCAGGTCGGTGATGACCTCGGTGCCCGCAGCCCGCCGGTGCGCACCAGAGGGGAGGCGGATCGCGCCGACCAGATCGGCCAGAGCGTTCATCTCCCGGCGGGCGCCGGGGTTCTGGGCATCCATCGTGTAGTGCGAAGTCAGTACCGCCACCAGCCCGCCCGGCCTGACCAGGTGCAGGG
Organism: Microbacterium sp. UBA1612; assembly: GCF_002321605.1. Classification (NCBI taxonomy): domain Bacteria; kingdom Bacillati; phylum Actinomycetota; class Actinomycetes; order Micrococcales; family Microbacteriaceae; genus Microbacterium; species Microbacterium sp. UBA1612. The sequence continues at coordinate 33,521 of NZ_DCMW01000025.1, read as the reverse complement.
ACTTGAGGATGAAGTGGTTGTGCATCGACTGACCCGTCGGGTTGTGCACCGGATCATGCAGCCTGACATTGGCGAAGGGCACGTTGCCGATCGCCGCGTCGAAGTGGCCCTCGGGCAGGCGGGTGTCAGCGAACGACTCGGCACGGATCGTGGCGTGGGGGTAGAGGCCGTGGCTGATCGCCGCGGTGATCGGGTCCAACTCCACCCCGGTCACCTGGGCCTGTTCGGGCGCCAGTCCGATGAACGTGCCCGCCCCCGAGCCCGGCTCCAGCACCTGCCCGCTGTCCAACCCCAGCGCGCCGAGCGCGCGCCACATCTGCCGTGCGATCGCCGGGTCGGTGTAGTGCGCGTTGATCGTCGTCCGCGCGGCAGCATCCCACTCGCTGTCGCTCAACAACTCACGCAGCTCGGTACGCTCGCCCGCCCACTCCGACTTGGCGTTGTCGAAGACCTCCGGGATCGCACCCCAGGAGGACCACCGGGCCAGCACGTGCTGCTCCTCGGCCGTCGCCGTCCTGTCTTCCTTGGTGAGTGCGCGGGCGAGGCGGATCGCGGCGACGTTCGCTTCGAACCGTGCTTTCGCACCCGAGGGGGCCAGGTCGTCCTGGGAGGACGGCACGAACCGCTGCGCACCCGCCGCAGGCCCGCCGACTGGTGCTAGTGGACTTCGCGCAGGAACCGGATAGTCGCGGCCTCCGCGAGAATCTCCCGGTTCGCTTCCAGGTACATCCGGGGGATCTCCGCCTCCAGGAGCCCGGTCAGGAACTCGGTCGGCAGCGCCCACTCGGTCGCCTTGTCCTCCAGCTCCGCTGTCGAGTAGATCGGGTACGGGGAGTCCTGCGTCCGCTCGGCCCAGGCGATCAGGTTCTCGTCGGCCGGGCGCGTCTGCTCCCACTCCTCGCGGGCCTGATCCAGCGGCAGGCTCGGATCGCCGGCCCAGGCCAGGTGCTGGTTCATCACGATCTCCTCCGCGATCCTGCGCGCCGTCATCCGACGAGATGCGTCCTGCAAGTAAGTCTGCCCCGAAGAGCGCCTCATCTCCACGGTCAACGCCGGACTGTGCTGCAGTCTGCCTGCCAGGTCCGCCACTTCGGCGGCGATCTGCGCCCCCAGGTCGCTGAAGAACCGCTCCGGGTCCTCCAGCGCCGCCACCCGGTCCGGGGCGTGCAGGGTCCAGTGCTCCCGGACCCGGATCGCGTAGTGGTTCATCATCGACTCCCTGACTCGTCGTAGCCGGTGCTCCGTCGTCATCGGCGATCGGCGCGTCGCTAATTGCGCCGTCGGCCGCGCTCTCGTCCAGTCCCCACAGGTCCAGCTCGAGCTGACCCGGCGGGGGCGTGCGCCTGCGGGCGGCCATCAGTGCCACCCGCTCTGGCGCCAGTGACGGGGGTTCACGGGCGCTCGCTTCTGAGCAGCGCTTCGACCGCGCCCCGGTCGGTCTTCAACGTCGTGGCGTCGTCGCGGCTCGTCCAGGGGCGCAGGTCGGTCACGATCGGGGGCGCGGAGCGGAGCATGGTGATGCCGGTGCCGAACGGCAACGTCCGGAGCCGGTCCGGGGGCAGGATCGCCACCCGGCGTACCGAGCGCTGAGCCGACCGGGAGCCGTGGTCGCCGACGGTGGTGGAGTCGGTGTACTCGTCGCGTTCGCCGATCAAGGTCGACAAGTCCGCCAGATCACGCGAGTTCGACGCCCCACCCAGGATGATCTTCACGATCGCGGCGTCCCAGATCGCGTTCGCGGCGTTCTCACCCCATTTGTCCCGCGCTTGGGCGAGGGACTGCAGGACGGGCAGGGTGGTGATCCCGGTCCCGCCACCCTCGGCCATCAACGTCGGCAGCGACGGCAGGGGTGCGAGGTTGCCGATCTCATCCAGCGCCAGCAACAGCGGCGGGTCCAACCGCGCGCCAGCCGATCGGGCCGCGATGCGCCGTGCGGTCTCCACGAGGTCTTCGACGAACGCCGCCACCAATGCCGACGACGCCCCCGCCCCCGCGCCGGTGGCCAGCAGATACAGGGTGCCCGAGCCGGTGAGGAAGGTCTGGGGGTCGAAGTGCTCACCTGCCCGTGGGCTCACCGCGTCGAGCACCCGCGGGTCGGCCAGCGCGGCCAGGGACAGGGAGACGCCTTGCCAGATCGAGTCGCGGGTGCGGGGGTCGGCCTCGATCATCGCCTCCAACGACTCGGCCCACCCGGTCGCGGCCTGGGAGGAGTTCGACAGGATGCTGACGGCCTCGGCGGCGGCGGTGGGGTCGAGGGTCCACCGGAACAGCTCCGATGGCGGACGCCCGTCGAGGGCGGCGGCGTGCAGGAGCGCTTGCAGTGCGGCGCGGGTCTTGCCTTCCCAGAACCCGCCACCTTCCACACCACCAGCCGACAGGCCGGTGCCAGAGGCCAGACCGGTGGCGCGGATCATCGCCGTCAGCGGGTCCTCACAGCCGCGCACCGGAGACCACCGCAACCCCGCCGGCACACCCTCAGCCAAGTGCTGGGGGTCGAACACCGCCACCGGCCGCCCATCACGCTCACGCGCCTTCAACGTCGCGGTGAGGTTGTCCGGCCGGGTACTCGTGGTCACCACGGCGCCGGGCGCATCGAGGATGGCGTTGATGACCACGTGCAGGCCCTTGCCCGAACGAGGTGGGCCGACGAGCAGGATCGAGTCCTCCACACTCGCCCACACGCTCGCGCCACGCGAACGCCCCAGCAGGTAGCCGACATCCCCGGTCTGGGGCTTGTCGAGCGAAGGCCGCAACGTCGACGCGCGACCCAGCAGCGCACGCCCGGAGGCGGCGCGGGCAACCTCACTACGAGTCGCTGTGCCCGCCAGTCGTCGCGGATCGACCTCGACCCGGCGGGCATGGTCGCGGACCTGACCCCACACCCACCACGCCAGCACCCCCAAACCGACGAGCAGCATGACCGCGGTGATCCAGTACGCCACCGCGCTCAGCCCCTCGGCGTCCAGAGCGGCGCCGGGATCGCCAGGCTGCACCAGGACCATGAACCCGGTTGCGACCCCCGCTCGCGGTTGTGGGGCGCCTGTGAGGAACGCGGCGATCGTGCCCGCCAAGCGCAGCACCCCAGCCAGTCCCGCCAGTCCGATCAGGGCGCCGATCGCGAGATTCGCCAGACCGTCACCCGTCCCCGGCGTCCGCGGCGCACTCATCGCGGCCTCACGATCACCTGGACACCCGAGACCCTGCCGAGCAGGAACACCTCACCGGTTCCAGCACTGGCCAAGCGGGCGGCGTCGAGCTGGGCCGCGTCGATCAGCGCGCGGGCGTTGCCAGCCGGTGTGGCGTCGGTGTGAGCGACGATGACCGCGACCGCGACATCCTCGCCCGGCACGAAGCCCTCACCGGTGACCTCCACCAGTTCGACCGCCGCCGTCGCCTCCTCGGGCGCCGACTCGCCTTCGGGTTCGGGGGCGGGGCGCCGTCGGGCGGCGGTGATGATGTCGGTGAACGCGGTGCCGTCGACCTCACGGACCTCCACCCGCACCGGCACCCGCCGGTCACCGGTCACCGCATCGATCAGCGTCCCGAAGCCCGAGCGCCGCCAGGGCGGGGCGAACTCTTCGGGCTCGAACGGCTCACCGTCCACGGTGACCGCGAGTGTGCCGTCGTCGTCGACCCGCACCAGAACATGCGGCAGCACCACCGGCGCCGCCGACTTGTCGTGGTCCTGTGTCCGGCCGGCGTCCGGCTCACCGGGGTTGCCGGAGCGGCGGTAGCGGGGGCGGCTCATGACTGGCCCCCGGTCATCCGGAGCCGAGTGTCGAAGGCCTCCAATTCGGCAGGATGGAGCTGGTGCTGGCAGACGAAGGACCTGTCCTTGATCCGCCACAACCCCTGACCCGTGCCCAGCCCGGGCAGTAGCTTCTGCTCCGTGCCGGTCAGGGCGAGCGTGGAAGCGGTGACGCCGAGCTGATCGGACTCCTGGCGGTAGATGATCCTGGTCTCGGCATTGGCCAGCAGCGAGGAGGCCAGCGCGCGCATGGCCGAGCCGGAGTCGCCGACGTTGTCCAGGTCCGTGAGCTTGTGGAAGATCAGCATGTTCGCGATCCCGTAGTGCCGCGCGAGGCGCCACTGCGCATCCATCCGCTTCAACAACGCGGGATGGGACATCAGCCGCCAGGCCTCGTCGTAGATTACCCACCGCTGCCCACCGGCCGGGTCCAGCAGCGCCGACTCCATCCACGCGCTACTGCACGTCATCAACACGCTGATGAGGGTGGAGTTCTCCGCCACCCGGGACAGGTCGAGTGAGATCATCGGCAAGCTCGGGTCGAACGCCACCGTGGACGGTCCGTCGAAGAGTCCTTGCAGGTCACCGGCCACGAGCCTGCGCAGCGCGTGGCCGACCATCCGACCGTCCTCAGCCAGCCGCCCGTCGCTGTCGTCGTCGGCGCGGGGCTGGAGGATGTGGTCGACGACCATCGGCAGGATCGGCACGTCGTTGCCCGCGACGACGGCGGTCAGCGCGACATCGATCGCAGTGTGCTCCAACGGCGACAGCGACCGCTCCAGCACGGTCGCGGCCAGCGCACCGATCAGGTCACGACGTCTGGAGGCGACCTGGGTGGTCCACTCCAGGTCCGAGACCCCCGAGGGTCGGTGCCCCTCATCGAGCGGGTTCAGCCGGTTCGCCAGCCCATGACCGAGCACGATCGCCTTACCGCCGACGAGCTCGGCGACCGGAGTGTGCTCGCCCTTGGGGTCACCGGGGACGTAGACGCGGCGCCCGAACGGGATCGAGCGGGTGTAGAGGGACTTGGCCAGCGAGGACTTGCCTGAGCCAACGATCCCCGCCAGCACGACGTTGGGGGCGGTGATGATGCCGCGCTGGTACAGCACCCACGGGTCGTAGACAAAGCTGCCGCCCGAGTACAGGTCCTGGCCGACGAACACGCCCTCAGAGCCCAGGCCGCCCTCGGCCAAGAACGGATAGGCCCCGGCCAACGTCGCGGAGGTGTCCTGATGGCGAGGCAGCCGAAACCGTCCCGGTGTCCGCAACGCGGCGGCGCCGGGCTCACCGGCCCGGGGCAGGTAGGTCGTGGCTCGGCGTTCGGCACGCTCGGCTTCGGCCTTGGCCTTCAGCTCGGCGGTCCGGACCCGTTTAGCGTCCGTCTCGATCGCTGCTGCCGCCCGACGGCGGGCCTTGCGGTACCGGCGAGGTTCACCACTGGGGCCAACCAGCACCGTGCTGTGCAGCCGCTCACGCTCGGCGCTCACAGTCCCAACCCCCGCACCTCGGGTCGCGAGGCCGGATGCCGCACGGGCGATACAGAGCGACCCGGCCTCGGAGCACCGGCCTGGTCGACCGGCCGCGATGCGCGACGCTGACTGAACCCCTGACCGACCCCGAACGCCCCTGCGTGCGCGCCGCCGGATCGCTCGGGTTCGGCGTACTCGGGCTCGGGGACGTGGGCGCGCAGCAGTCCGACGTGGCCGTGCAGGTAGTCGTAGGTCAGCGTGTAGTCACCGCGGGTGACGGCGCGATCCCACCGACCAGACGGAGGCGTGTCGTAGACGTAGCCGTTCTCCAGTGCCGCCTGCGTGGTCTCCTCGCCGTCGTCCCACCCGGCAAGGTGGTCGATGGCCGTGTCGGTGCCGTCGCGGTCGATCATTTCCAGTACCGGGTCGGCCTCGGAGCCCTGCAGGAACACCACGCTCACCCACCGCGGCTCCGGGATCGTGTGGTCGGGCTCGGGCTCGGGATGCCACGCGACCCGCCCCGACGCCTGCGACGCCCGGTTCAGGCGCTCCTCGGCGCCGTCCACGAGCGCGGCGGCCTGATGCAGGTCGTCGGCCGCCATCTGCGCATCGCGTGCACCGGCGGCATGGACACCGTCGTCATCGTGCGCACGAGCCTGATGGGACAGGTGCGCGGCAGCGAGCTGATCGAACACCTGGCGCAGCGATCGCACCCCGGCCAGCAGGTCACCGATCAGCGCATAGGTGTCAGCCGGGTCGTCGAAGGAACGGGTCGCGTGGGCCAGACCACGCAGCGCAGCCGATGCCTCCGAGGCGTCGCTGATCGGATCATCGAACGTAGGCATGAGCGGCGCCCTTTCTCACAGACGGTTGACGTCTGTCAGGTGCGCACGCTCGCCAGCCAGCCCCTAACCGGCGGAGTCATCTCCTTCGGGATGAAGTCGATCCGAGATGCCGAGTCCGGGACTGGAGAGATAGCCCTCGATGTCAGATCCTTCGAAATGCTCCGCCCACGGGGTGAAGTCCACATCCGAGCGCCAGCCGCAAGCGCCACAGACTGTCGAAGCGAAGAAGCCCCGCTGTTCCGCGTCGTGCTGAATGTCCTCAGCCAACTGGTAGGACTCGCAGCGCGGGCACCGCTCCGGCTCTCCTGCTTCACGTCGCCGGATGACTTTGCCAAACGTACCGATGAGGTGAGCAGTAGCCTCAAGCACGATGTCAGCGTCGACAGGCGTGGCATTGCTGTAGTGCTGGAGCCAGACCGTCAAGTCCCAGGTCTTGTCCGCCAGAGCTTTGAGGTAGTTACGCATCCGCCCATCTGTGAGGCGTTCAGCGTAGATGCTCGCCCAACCCTTGAAGTCCGCTGCCTTCGGCGCTCCCGGAACCTCGCCAAGCCACGGCGCGTCCATATGGGACTTTCCAAGAGCGATGAGCGCGTCCCTGCACTTGATCCCGACAGCTTGGAAGTCCTCTGACTCTGAAGCCTCGTCCATCGCTTCGAGCGCCTGACGAAACCGTCGCCATGACGAGGAGACGTGCTCTTCCGCGTCTTCATCAAGCTCGGCTCGGCTCCGCTCCGCCATGAATGCGCCAAGGCCGATATGGAAGATCAGGGCTTGCTCGGCCTGCGGGAAATCGGACTGGAGGTAGAGATTGGTTGGGTTCGTCATGACCCACCAGCGCGTTGAAGTGCAGTGCACGTCGTACACCTCATGCACATGACCCAGCACGCGGTGCGAACCGACCTTTTGCACGAGCTCTGCGCGATCGTCGGCTGGGGACTGACTGTCGACATAGTCACGGATGGCTCGCTCTTCATGGTCGGGAAGGTCCGCCATAGGTGTCTCCGTCTCGTCGATGGTCTCCCCATCATCGACCACCAGGCGTTCCCGACGGGGACTACACACTCCGGCATAGCGGCAGGGCCGCGACCGCGAATGCCTGCGCCTGTTGGCCCACCAGGCGGCGGGTCTCGCAGGAGGCTTGGATCGCGGCCTGTTCGACCGCCGAGACTGCGGCCTCCAGCTCGTCGACGGTGGGTGCGGACACGGAGATGAGGCCGGTGTACCGCAGCACCCCGTGGCCGGCGGTCAGGTCGGCCTCCTGCTGGAGCACGTCCTGGTACTCCGCGGTCTGGGAGGCGTCCTCGATCTGCCCGATCTTCGCCCGTTGGGCGGCGTCGGAGATGTACTCGGTCTTCTTCTTGCGGATGTCCCGCGCTGCTTGGTCGGAGCGGATCGGGGTGCAGACCAGGGAGAACGTGCGCTGGATGCCCGTCGAGAGCAGGAGCGGTGCGAGGAAGCCGGGGTAGACCATCGAGCGCGGCCATTCGGAGATCCACAGCACCGCGTGATGTGCGCTGTCGGAGCGTAGGTGGTCCCAGCTTTCGGTGAGGGCGACAGGTCCGGCGGTGGCCAGATCGCGTCCCAGTTCGCCGTGGCGCTCCAGGGTAGCCGCGATCGCCGGGTCATAGGCACCCCGCAGGATCACCGCCACCTCACCTGGCGTCAGCCATTCAGATGGTGTGAGGTCTGCAGCACGCAGCGCGGCGACCAGGGTGGTCATCTCCTGGCGCAGGACGGCGGCGGCTCCCCGTAGTCCGCCGCCTGCGGTCCTGATCTGCCGGGAGCTGTTCTTCATGTCCAACGCCAGCGACAGCGTGGTGGCGTGGCGTTCCCCGGCCGGTCCTGCGCGCTCGATCAACTCGCCGTAGGTGGTTGCGGTCCACGAACCGTCGTCGGTGCCGTGCTCGGCCCACCATTCGGCCAGGCCGGTCCCGGAGTCGGGCAGGGTCCGTTCGGTGACCTGGAGCCGGGCGATGCGCCCGGAGCGGCAGGCGGTGGCCAGGACGCGGCCCCAGGCGGTGACGCGGCGTTCCTGCTCACCGGGGTCCAGGAGCACGAACGCCGGGTGGGACAGCCCGACGATGGCGGTGAGGGTGTTCGCGTGCGGGTCGTGGATCATCGCCGCCCCGGTCTCGAGGTCCAGAAACTCCCGCAGGTTCGCGGCATCACCCGGAAGTGCCAGGGTTCCGGCGGGGCGCGGCTTGACCACCGTCCGGCGATACAAGAGCTGCCCGCCCGTGACACGCCAGACCCACCGGAAGGCGACCGGCAGCCACTCGATCAGCTTCCTGCCACCCACGGGCACCCAGGTCAGCACCGCGCAGGCCACCCAGACGGGGGCGGTGTAGACCAGCAGGACGCCGCCACCGGCGTACAGAGCGCCGACGACCGAGAGCACACCAGCTCCGAGGGTGATGAGCTGCGGCAACGACAGCCCGAGCAGAACGCCGCGACGGGTGAGGCGGGAGAACTTGGCCGGCGTCAGCACGCCGTCGTCGCGTTGATCGTGATCGCTGTGCTTGCGTGCCATCACAGGGTCACTCCTTCGGCTTCGAGGACGGCGGTGGGACAGGCTTCGACGACGGCGCGGGCGGCTTCGTCTGCTGGGCTGGTGGCACCGGCGCAGGAGTAGTGGCCGGTGGCGGGGTGCTCGCCGTCTGGTCCGCCGCCCCTGCCTGGGCCTCGGCATGACCGCCGACCGCAGCACCAGCTTTCGGACCGGCCGTCGCGGAGTCCTTGGCGACCTTCGCCGCCACCACCGCGGCGGCAGCCGGCCCCGCGGCCGCAGCACCGGCACCCGCACCACCACCGGCGGCACCGGCGCCGCCAGATCCGGCACCGGCTCCCGCGGTCTTGCCGGCGGTCGCTCCCTTGCCTGCCTCGGCGGTGGCTGGCGCGTTCTTCGGGGTGGTCTTCGGCGGCGTCGGCCCACCACCCCCACCCCCGTCACCGCCGTCGCCCTTGCCGCCGTTACCGGAGGTGTCGTCGAGGATCTTCTTCGGTCCTTCTCCGGCAGGCTTGGACGGGGTGGGGATGGGCCGGTTCATCGCGCCCTTGGCCTCCTGCTCGCTGCTCATCGCGTGGTACATGTCGAAGCCGACGAAGGAGATGAACTTGTAGGTCATGTAGGGCGCGAACGCGGCGATGAACATCAGCACGATCCCGGCGATCGGGTCGCTGATCGAGGCCAGGTCGGCCTCGATGGGTGCTGAGACTTGGGTGATCGCGACCAGGAAGATCACCACGAGCACCAACTTGGAGACGATCAGCGCCAGGACGAAGGCCGCCCACTTGGAGAACCAACCCTTGGTCGCATCCCACGACGAACCCGCCAGAGCGATGGGCGCGAACACGATCGCGACCAGCAAAAGGGCTTTGCGGACCAGCAGGGAGAACCAGACGATCGCTGCCGCGCTGATCGCGAGCCCGGCGAGGAAAATCGTGATGATCGCTCCGACACCGGGGGCGGCGATGTTGATGCCGACCAGTCCGGCGGCGAGCAGGGCGATGCGATCGCCCATGCCTTCCATCGTGTTCCCGGTGGCCTGGACGATCCCGATGGTGAGCTGGTCGGTGATCTCCAGCAGCAGCGCCACGATCGTGATGACCAGAAACGACCCGAGCACGGACTTCGCCAGCCCCAGCGCAGCGCGAGACAGTGCGGTGGGGTCGCGGCGGATGAGTCCGGTGATGAGCTGGAGGCAGAAGAAGATCAGCATGATGAAGATCGCGACGCCGAACAGGACGTTGTAGACACCGACGTACTCATCGCTGGTGACGTCGACCAGAGTGGTGGTGTCGAACACCGCCCACACGGCCTCGAAGAGCCAGCCCGCGGCGGCACCCATCGCCGAGGCCAGCCAGTCGAATGGGGCGGAGACGAGGGTGGCAGCGGCTTCACCGGCCACATCGCACACGGACGAGATGATGGGGACATCGCACACACCCACCGCAGATCACTCCTTCACGCAGAGTCGAGTTGGTGGGTGGGCTCAGACCTGCTGGCCGACGTTCCAGAAGAAGTTGATGAGCGTGACCGCGGCGCCGCAGATGATCGCCGCCCCGCAGGAGACGAGGACGCCGACCTTCCCGCGTCCGGCGAGATGGGGGTTGGAGCTGTTGGCGCCGAAGCCCCAGACGATCGCCGAGACGATCAGCGCGAGGACGGACAGGATCAGGCCGACGGTCATGACCGCGCCCACGATGGTGCGCAGCTGGCCGATGCCCGGCAGGCCGGAGTCGTTGGGGTTGATGTCGATCTGCATCGGCAACGCCGAACCGTAGAGGGCGGCGGCTTCGGTGATGAGGGTCAGAGTGTTCACGGCGGGGTGCTCCTTCAAGCTCGACGAGAGGTGGTTCTCGTCGGACAGGTGCACCCTCGTTCCCGGCTTGACTGATCGCCGATGAGCTTCGCAGTAGTCACGCAAGGCACATGGATCGCTGGGATCGCCACACCGGTGATTCGCTACGCTGGTGATGACCTACCTGGCACTCAGGGGAGTCCGCGCTCAAGCGCGCTCACCACGGAGGCCGCCATGTCATTCACGCCGAGCCCACTCATCGCCGAGCCGATCTGGGACATGCTCGGTTCCCGGATGCCGAGAGGCGTCCTCGGCCTCAGCGATCCGGACGTGCATCTAATCGACGGCCGCTGGGTGATGTTCATCGGCGGGTTCTCCGCCACCTTCCGCAACCGCCTCTATCGGGCGCGCCTACCCGTCGGCGCCGAACCAGGACATGCGGGATGGATGCTCGACCGGCACCCGATCACCCCCGACCCGCCCAAGGGCTCGTGGGACGCAGGCGGCATGCACACCCCCAGCTACGTCCCACCTCACAAGGGCCGTGATGCGCGGATCTACTACGCCGGCCGCGCAAGCGCGCGGCATTACGGCGAGGGCAGCGCGTACGCCATCGGCGTCCTCACGCGCGGGGTCCGAGGTGAATGGCTGCGGCGGGACGTGCCGGCGCTGGCCGGATGGCCGGGCCGGGCCAGTGTTCTCGAGCCACTCGTGGTCGCGGTCGAGAGCGGTTACCGGATGTGGTTCCTGGCTACTCCGCACGAGGTCGCCCCCGGCGAGCAGCCCGACTTTGAGCTTCACGTGGCCGACAGCGTCGATGGTATCGAGTGGGAGCCTGCCCGCCGCTTCGCCACGACCGAGGAGGGATTCTTCGACAACGCGGTCTACCGGACCCCGCAAGGATGGGAGATGATGCTCGCCCGCGGCACCAACCTGCACGGCACCACCCCCTACCCGAGCCAGGGGCTGTGGCTCATGCGGGCGACGAGGCCGTCGCCTGATCGCGCGGACTGGTCAGTGCCGCAGCGGCTTCTCGACACCGACGTGGCCGGTATCCCGTCGTGGATGGGACGGGGAGTCTGCGGCCCCTCGGTCGTCCCGTGGTCCGACGGGCGCCGAGTCGTGTTCCTGACCGGTACCCACGACATCGGCCCGTGGTGGCAGGCCGCCCGATTCCGGATGGTTCACTCGCGGCGACTCCCGGTCACGTCGCCCTACTTCCTCGCCACAGGTGCGATCGATGTCTCGATCTGACCGGCTGAGACCGACCCCATGGGACGGGCCGGGCTCAGAGCTGACTGCCGAGGTCGAGCAGCCAGTTCACCCACGCGATGCCACCACCGGCGAGCGCCGCAGCGCCGAGGGCTGTCCACGCGCCGACGCGTGCCTTGGTCGCGGCGGTGTGGTGGCCGTTGGCGGTGGCGAGCGCCCAGGTGATGGCACAGACGATCAGCATGAGCACGGCGACGATGAGGACGAATGTCAGCAGCGCGCCGATCACGGCGCGAAGGTCATCGGCCCCGCCCACGGCACCGAAGTCCGGGAAGACGTCCATGCTCATCAGGCCCCTTCTCGGATCGTGACGTGGACGTGATCGAGGTGCCTGGTCGTGACATCGGTGCCTCGGGTGTAGGGGCGCCAGCCCTCATCGGCGCGAGCGAGCGACCAGATCTGGTCCTGCCAGATCAGGTACTCCACGCCGAGGGACTCGGCGTGGGTCTGGAGCCAGTTCGTGACGGCCCAGCCGAGTTCGAGGGCTTGGCCGGTGGCAGGTTCGCCGATGGCGTTGCCGAAGGTGCCGTCACAGGCTCGCCCGAGCGGGTGTTCGGAGACGGTGCCGGGGCGTGGTGAGTAGCAGGCCCAGGCCGATTCGGGGAACGCGGCGCGGACTTGTTCGAGGGCGTGGGCGGTGCGCGCGGTGATCTGCCCATCGCTGGTGGGGTCGTCGACCATCGCGTCGGGATCGCCGCCGGGAAACTCTGTGGGCGGTCCGGTGTCCCCGCCGGGCGCGCATCCCGGTCCGGCCGTCTCGCCGCCGTCGTGTTCGCTGGCGCCATGCTCGGCGAGCCACTCGGCGGCGTCGACGGCTTCGGCGCCTGGTCCGCCGGGGCGCACTTCGAGGTGCAGGTGGGGTCCGGTGGAGTTGCCCGAGGAGCCGACGTCGCCGATGTGCTGTCCGGCGGTCACGGTGTCACCGGCTTGGACGTGAATGCCGTGGGACCACATGTGCGCATAGGCGGTGGCGACCCGCTGCCCGGCGACGGTGTGGTCGATGACGATCAGCCCGCCATATCCGCCGGAGAACTCCGCGGTGGTGACGCGGCCATCGGCGACCGCGAACAACGGTGTGCCGTCCGCGGCGGCGTAGTCGGTGCCGGTGTGGAAGGACCGTTCTCCGGTGATGGGGTGGGTGCGCCACCCGAAGTCTGATGTCTTGGTCCACGTCCCTTCGGGCAGCGGGAACAGCACCCGGGATGTCTCGGGCACTACACCGGAGTCCCCACCGCCTGCCGGGCGTGTGAGGGTGGCGAGGATGGTCTCAGCGACCGGCTGGTAGTTCTGATACCGATCCGGGTAGGCGGAGACCTCGACCGCTTGGGCGGCCTCGCCGGGGTCCATCTGTTCCCAGCCGGGGATGTCCAGTAGACCCCGCGGGCTCGGGTGGTTCGGGCCTTCGGGTCCGCCGTAGAACGCGTGCGCCTGATAGGTGGGGTCCATCAACTCCGCGACGGTGCCCCACCCGGTGGCGGGGCGCATCTGGAACAAGCCCAGCGAGTCATGATCGGACCCGTTGCCGTCATTGGGATAGTCACCCGACTCCGGGTAGGCGCTGGTGTTGGACAGCATCCGCAGGTGGGACTCGGTCAACGCGGCCATGAGCGCGATCACGACGCCGCGGTCGTCGATGCCCTCGGTCTGCCCGCCGATGGTGATGATCGTGGCGGCGTGGGTGAGCTGGGCCCGGTTCAGCGTGACCGCCTCGCCGTTGCGGGTGGTCGCAGTCAGGGAGTCCGGGATCGGCCCGACCGTCAGAGTGGTGCCCGGTAGGCAGATCGCCTCGGCGCGGGCGGCCGGGTTCATCAGCACCCCCAGACCCAGCAGCACCACCGAGGGGCCAAGGAAAAACGCGGCGAGAACGAAGGTGGTGAGGATCTTACGCATCCCGGATCACCCCGTCTCTCAACGCAGGGGGTTGTCGACTTGGGAGAGCCGCAGCAACCGGCACGCATCGAACGAGGGCTCACACGCGATGAAGACCGTGAACGAGACCGGGCGTTCGGTCTGCATGGGTTCGGTGCCCCAGATGCCGGCCCGGTGGCGGGTGCCGGTGATCGTGTAGGCGGTGGTGCCGGGCAGCAGTTGCCCTGGGGCTGCCTGCGTTTCGGCATCGGCCCAGGCGTCGGGGATCTCGACGGTCTCGATGGTGATCCACTGCTTGGTCTGATGCGTCCGTAGCTGTGCCCAGGCGTCGGTGGCCGGGAGGTAGGAGCGGACGTCAGAGGCCAGCCCGGAGGTCTCGGTCCCGGTGGGGTCGCCGACGTCGACGAGCACCTGGGCGTAGTCCGAGGGTCCGTGGCTGCCGGTGGTGTCCCAGGTGAACAACGACACCGCCACGGAGCGGGCGAACGCCTCTGCATCGGTGGTGTCGTACAGGGGGCGAGGCGTGGCCGAGGTTCCGGACGGTCCGGTAGGGCCGGGCGCGAGCGTCACCGCGTCGTCGCCGCTGGGGCCGGTGGGCTGGGTTCCGCGGATGAGGCCGTAGGCGCCGACGCCGACGATCACCAGTAGCACCACGGCGGCGGCGATCACGGCAATCAGCACCCGGCGACGGGAAGTCAGGTCAGAGGGGTTCATGCCTCACAGGTGCACACCGCCACCCAGGGCAGGAGGGGCGCAGGATCGCGCGGCCGTGTCAGACGGCTATCGGCTCACGCGGATGGGTTGCGGTCTCTTCGCTGTCCTCGTCCGCGGTGTCGGTCTCGGGGGTGCGCAGGGTGCGGACGTGCTCGGCGAACGCGATCGTCCCGGCCACGGTGACCTCGAACCGTTCCCAGTCCTCATCGGTCACTTCGGCGGCGATCTGTGCCGGGTCGTAGTGGTGCCACCAGCCGCCCAGCTCGGCCCAGACGTGCACGAACGCCCGCGGCGGCAACACCACTCCCTCCAGCGGCGTCGCCGGGGTGCGGCGCTGGGAAGGACGCTTCTTGCTGGCCGCCTTGGCCCGGGCGAGGGCTTCCTTGGCGAGAGCCTCCAGTTCGGCGGCCTTCGCGTCGCGTGCGGCCTGCTCACGCACCCGTGCCGCCTCACTCTCGGCGCGGCGGCGCACCATGACCGGCTGGGACTCATCGGCAGCGAGCCGGTCCAGCTCGGCCCACGACAGCTCAGCGTTGGTGTTCTGGACGGCCGCGGTGATAGACGCACCAGCGTCGACAGCCTCCAGCTCGGCGGCCGCACGCTCGCGCACACGCGCGGGCTGGGCTGGATCGTTCGCGAGGTCTTGGAGTCGAGAGATGCGCTCCAGACTCGTGTAGGAATTGCGGCCCGTGACCATCAGGGCGGCCTGCTCGCGTGTCTTCCCAGACCCGGGGCGGGGCGGTGGGGCCACCGTGGCCCCACCGTGTGACCTGGGCTTTTGTCCTTCGGCGGTGAACCGTGAGGCTTCTTAGCGGCTGGCGGCGTCTTCGGCCATCAGCGCCTTCAGCTCCTGGTAGAGCGCAGCTTGCTCGGTCTGGGTGAGGGGCTTGTGCAGCTGGTTGTCGTCCTGCTCAGCCAGCAGCTGCCCGAGACGGTCGGTGATCCCGGCGCGCACCCACACCTTCACGGTCCGCCACCCGAGTTTCTTGATCGCCGCCAGGCGCCTGGCCCCGCACACCAGCACACCGTCGGGGGTGACGGTGATCGGTTGCAAGATCCCGTCGCGGTCGATGGAGACGGCGAGCTGGTCGATGTCTCCGAATGCCGTGCGGTGCCGGCGTCCGACGATGATCGAGGCGACGGTGCGTTCCAGCTCGATGTGCCCGTCTCGGTTACCCACGGCCCTCGCCCCCAGAGGGTGAACTCGGGGCCGCGACGGTGATGGTCAGCACCAGGTCGTCATCGCGCAGCAGCACCCGCAACGGCTCACCGATCAGCAACCGCACCAGCACACCCCGTCCCAGCGACGTTCCCGTATAGGTGGGTTCGGGGTTGCCGAGCACGGTCCGCAGCAGCCCGTGCCACGAGGGCGCAGGCAGGTCGAGCAGCGCCCGGGCAGACTTGTCGCGGCGCAGCGCCTCGAACGCCGTGTGCCGGGACCCGGCACGGGCGAGACGCTCGCACACGTACTCGATCGCGCCGCGGGCGGTGTGTGGGGGCCAGCCGAGCATGGTGAACAGCGCGATCGTGTCCTCGGCCGCGCTGGAAGCCGCAGTGGACGACTCCGTCGTGGGCTCCGGTCCTGATGCGAGGTCGGTGCCGGTCGGGTCGTGATGGTGGAACGCGGGATGGAAGTCGGCCAGCGGGTTCTCGCGGTCGCTGAAGCGCTCCGCGTCGTGGAACACCGAGAACTGCACCCGCCTGGCCTGATGCGGCGAGCACAACAGTCCGTTGCCGCGTTCCTCGGCGATGCAGGTCACCTGCACCGCGCGCGTGACCACCGCCCACGGGTCATCGGCCCGCCTTGTTGCCGGGGTGCGCATCGCCTCGAACGCCGCCGACGCCGCCTCCCACGCATCCAGACCGTGCTTGCGAGCCAAGGGCGCGTACTTCTCCGCCGCGTAGTGCATCAGCGCGGCAGCTTCCGCGTCGGCGCGCCATGCCCGCGGACCACCCTGGTGGAGCCGGTGCAGCAAGGCGCGCAGGCCTTCGCCGGTGGTGAAGTCCGTTCGTGATGGGACGTTGGTCGTGGTCATGGTGGTGGCACCTCCTGGACGGTAGGTGCGCACGCGCTCCCCAGGAACCTCGCTCGTCGCTCTCCCGGGAGTGGTCATGGGCCTGTGTCACCCCAACCCGATTTCCGACCGGCTGGTCCCCGAGTGGCCGGACCCGCGGCTGCGGCCGAACGCCGACAACGGCGGCAACCGGCGCGCACGCTCGCTGATCGCCGTCCGAGTCGCGGCGGTCGCTTCGAGGGGAAGGCGGCGCATGCGTCGGGCCAGCTCGGTCTCGAAGCTGATGCCACGGCCCGCCCACCGGGCGCTGGACTGCGCCACCAGATCGGTCGGGCGCACCCACGCCACACCGCGCGCATCCCACCGGGCGGCATCACGCGCCGTGGCGGGATCCTTCCCGTCCAGCGAGGGGTCGCGGCGGCGAGCCAGTTCGGAGACCTCTCGCTCGCGGGCCGTCGTCTGCTCGGACGCCGTAGCCCTCGACTCCTCGGTCGTCGACTCCTGAACGTCCGGTCGGGCAGGGCCGTCCGGTGGCGTCGCCCGTTTGGGCACCTGCTGGTCGTCTCGGTCCTGTTCGCTCATGGTCGCGTCTCCTGGCCTTCGCGGCTGTTCTCCAGGGAGGTGGGCTCGGCGAACCACCGACCCACCGTGGACGCGTGCACTCCCACGCGGGATGCGATGGCTTTGTTCGACCAGCCCGCATCTCGCAGTTCGGCGGCGACCTCACGCCGGTCCCGCTCCACCGGCGCAGGCTCAGCGCCGGTCTCGGTCGAATCGGGAGTGACCAGCTCGCGGACCGCCGCGCGCGGGAGCACCGCGTCGTCCTCGACGGACACTCCGCTGCGTGCGGGTTCGGGAAGGGGCCGGGTGAGGATCACGGTCAGATGGGTGATTGCCAACAGCACCAACGGCGGCACGGCAGCGACCGAGGCAGCCAGTACGCCGGGCACATCGGCATCCGCGGCGACGATGGCGTGCAGGGCATTGGCCGTGACCGAGACGATCGCCCCAGCGGCCAGCAGCATCCACGGATACCACGCACCCCGCTGTCCGGCCAGCGCGACGACCGAGACGGTCGCGACGACGATGATGCCGTCCACGATCAGCGGCCATGCCCACGCCTGCCCCGCCTCTATGCCCGAACGCCGGGCCAGATCGGCCAGAGCGGTGAAGGACAGCCAGAACGCCCCCAACGCGATCAGCACCGTCCCGGCCACCGCGGTCATCACGGCCAGGCGTCCTCCGCGACGACGCACCACCGGCGACGATCCGGGGTTCATGAGAGCACCTGCCCAATGACAGACCGTGACGCGCGTCGCGGAGCGTCGTGCTGCTTGCCCGCCGAGGAGCCCTGACCGCCTGCGTGCGGGGCGGTGGTGCGGAACGCGGAGCGGATCGTGGCCGAGACCTCCCGCGAGCCGAGCCCAGCCTGCTCGGCAGCAGGCCCGAGCGCCGCCAGGGCCTCACCCGGCGCGGTGCCCGACTCGGCCAGACGGCAAGCCGCCCAGAACAGACCCTGGTTTCGCTCACCCTCAGAGAGAGCGGACACCCACCGCGACAGCCGACCGGCGTCCACCCCACGCACCGGCATTACCGAAGACGAAGCGACTGGCGGGCGCGGATCGAGGAAGTCCCGAAGACGTACCGCATCGACCGGCATCGGCGCAGAGGCTGTGGTCGCGATCAGCTCGTAGACACCGACCTGATCCATGCCAAAGCTGGCCCTGGACGGCGGGACGACGACATAGCCACCGGTCCCGCGGAAGTCCACATGCGCCCTCGGGGCCTGCCACGAACGCTGCTCCCGCCCGCCCGCCGGGTAGTAGGCGTGCAGTCCACCCGACGGCGTGCGCACCAGCGCACCCCACCCCTCGACCAGCCCGCCGTCTCTGGCGCGCTCCCACGCGCTGTAGCCAGAACCGCTGTCGTGGACATCGACATCGACCACCTCGACGCCCGAGACAGGTCCGGTGGGCAGGGCGACGTTCGCCTCCGGCCAGCGCGACCACCACGCTTCGATCTGCGTGAGGTCGGTGGTGGCGTCGTGGAAGCCCTGCTCCGTCAGGGGCCGCTTCTCACCCGGAACGCACGGGAACACCGGCACACCCGCGGTCGCATAGACGCGAGCGGCTTCCGGCAGGCGCAGGTGGCTGGCTTGCTCGAGGACGTCGAAGGCGGCAGACATGGCACGGCCTCACAACACCAGACGTGTCCCCAGCGCCCTATGCGCCGTCGCGATTGTCTCCCATGCCCTCGTTGTCATCGTGGTCTCCTCCCGATCCCCTGGGCACCGAGCCGATCGGGCTCGATGACCTTCAGGTACGCCGGGACCACCGGGACAACGAGACGGACAAGGACAGTGACCGTCAGGTGCGGCGGTGAACCCGACGAGTCCCTACCGGACTACCAGCCCGCCCTTCGCCCCGGCGTCGCCGACGGTTGAGAGTGAAGGAATCGAGACCAGGAGACGAGCAGATCGTGAGCATCAGCTCACGCGGCTTGCCGCGCAACGCGCCGGTATTGGCCGGGGCTGACGCCCACGCACTGGCGAAACAGTCGCGCCGCGTGGTTGCGACTCGACCATCCCACCGCGCGTGCGTCACATCGGAGAGGCACCCCGGACACGTGATGCTCCTGTCACCGATACGCATCTGGTTCTGTGGTCGGGGTGCTGCCGGCGATGTGATGCCGGGGTAGGCGGAAGGCGACCACGGTGGCGATGAGGGCGACAGCGATGCCAACACCTAGCGCGAAACTGAGTGCTTGGTCGTAGGCGGAATCGGAGGGGCCGGTTGCGGTTGCCGTGATGGCGAAGTAGGTGCTGCCGACAGTGGCGAAGCCGAAGCTGGCTGAGAGTTGACCGACGCTGTTGAACAGGCCAGATGCCTCCGAGGCGTGGTCGCGACTCACTCGGGCCAGGGCGGTCTCGGTCAGCGGTCCGACGACCAGCCCCATGCCGAGCCCGCCGATGGCGGCGCCGGGCAGGAACGAGGCGAAGGCGGGCTGGTCGGAGGCCAGAAGGACGGCGACGATCACCAGCGCCATGCCCAGGCTCATGGTGAGAAGGCCGATTTGGACGACGAGGCGTCCCAGGCGTGGCAGGAGTGCAGTGGTGCCGATGCCCGCGCCGACTCCGGTGAGGATCGCCCAGGGCAGCACGACGAGGCCGGCCATGAGGGCGCTGTAGTCGAGATGGCTCTGGACGTACTGGGTCATGACCAGGGAGAAGCCCATCACAGGGATGAAGAACAACACCTGGACCGCCATCGCGGACCGGAAGGTGCTGCGCTGCTGCAACGCCAACGGCACCAACGGCTGACCGCCACGGCGGTCGCTGGCGCGCTGCTGGATCAAGAACACCACGAATAGCACCGCGCCACCGGCAATGGCGGCGGCTTCGATGAGCGGAGTGTCGGTGTCGGCCAGGCCCGCCAGCCCCCGCAGGATCAGGAACAAGGACGCGGCCGAGAGCACCAGGCCGAGCAGGTCGAGCTGAACCCGAGTCTCGGAGCGTGCCGCCGGCAGGGTCCGCAGCGCCAGGATGATGACGGCGATGCCGATGGGCACGTTGACCAGGAACACGCCCCGCCAACTCGTGCCGAACAAGTCCAGGGCGATGAGCACGCCGCCGAGGATCGGACCCGCGGCGGCGGCGATGCCCAGCAGAGCGGAGAACGCGGCCATTGGCTTGGCTCGCTCGCTCGGTTCGTACATGAGCTGGATGAACGCCAGGACCTGCGGGACCATGAGCGCCGCGAACAGTCCTTGAATGACGCGGGCGGCCACGAGCAGCCACGCGGCATCGGCGAGTCCGCAGGCTAGGGAGGCGAGGGTAAAGCCGACCACGCCGATGACGAACGCGCGCCGTAGGCCGAGCAGTCTGCCCAGCCGGGCGCCAGTGATGAGCCCGACCGCGAAGGTCAGCGTGTAGCCGGACAGCACCGCTTGGGCTTGGGCGGCACTGGCGTCCAGATCGGTGGTGATGGAGGGCAGGGCAACAGTCACGATCGTCACGCCGAGCAGGTCGACGAAGACTGCCAGCAGGATCGCGACGAGGCCAAGAGTTCGAGTGCGCATGCCCACATAATACCTGAATGACTAAGATAATGAGTAGTTCAGGTACACTGGTGGGATGGCGAGTGACGGCAAGACCCCGGCGGAGCCCGATGCGGTAGAGCGGATCGCACGCGCCCTGCCCCCGTGGCTGTCGGCGGTCGATGCGGTGAACGAGGCGGTCGCCCGTGAGGCAGGCATCGGTCCCTCTGATCTAGCGTGTCTGCACGAAGTGATCGTGGACGGACCACTGCCGGCCGGCGAGCTGTCACGCAGGCTGCGGCTGACCACCGGGGCGATCACGCACATGATCGACCGGCTGACCGAAACCGGGCTGGTGCAGCGGGTCCGCGATGGCGCTGACCGGCGCCGCGTGCTGATCGAAGCCGTCCCGGCGGTGCGTGAGCAGATGCTGGACCGTTACGGGCGCCTGGATGCGCAGACCCGCGCGACCCTGGCCGGGTTCACCGCACGCGAGCAGGAGGTGATCGCACGATTCATCGAGACCAGCCTGCACAACACCCGCGCCCTGCTGGACGAGAGTCCGTGACCGCCGATTCACAACTGACCTACCTGCCCGAGCGTGCGAGCTGGTTCCTCTGGACGCCTGACCCGGCCACGCTCGACTCCGGCGTACCCGCCGACACCACGGCGACGATGCGACTGGCGATCCCTGACGGCGACAAGATCGTGGCCCGTGACGTCTCCGGCCAAGAGATGAGCCTGCACGAGGGATGGCGCTGGCTCCGTGATCGTGAGCCAGCGCAGACCGACAGTGACTCGCTGCGGGCCTGGACACACCTGGCGCGAGACCCCGATGCCGATACGGCGCTCCTACCGGTGGCGGCGCACTGTGCTGTAGCCGTCGACGGCGCTCACATTCACACCGCCGGGGCCACCACACTGCACCTCCACAGCGCTCTGCGGCTCACTGACACGCTCGTCGGTGCGGGGCTGGCGGCGAGGCTGCGTGGTTATCAGCTCGCAGGCGTGCAATGGCTCACCGGTCACGAGGGCGGCGCGGTGCTGGCGGACGACATGGGGCTGGGCAAGACCATCCAGACCCTCGCCCTCATGCTCGGCAAGTCTGAGGAGGCGCATCTGGTGATCTGCCCGACCTCGGTGAGCACGAACTGGGAACGCGAGATCACCCGCCACGCCCCCGGACTACGCATTGTCGGCGACCGCTGCGAGCCCGGGTCTGGCACCGTGACCGTGACGACCTATGCGCGCCTGCGCCGTGACCCCGCGAGGTTCACCGAGTGTTCGTGGGGTGTGGTGGCGTTCGATGAGGCCCAGCAGATCAAGAACCCTCGCACCCTCGCCTACCGCACCGCCACGGCCATCCGGGCCGACTATCGGCTGGCGATCACCGGCACCCCGGTGGAGAACGAGCTGGGAGACCTGTGGGCACTCGGTGACCTCGTCCGACCCGGCTTCTTGGGCACCCGCAGTCGCTTCCGCGACCGCTACGTGATCCCGATCCAACGCCGCGGCTCAACGACCGCGGCCGAGCGGCTCGCCACCCACACCCGCGACCTGGTGCTTCGACGGACCAAGGCCGAGGTCGCGCCCGAACTCCCGGCCCGCCAGGTCATCGACATCGCCTGCACCATCACAGACGAGCAACGCCGCCTCTACGACAGGGCCTTGGCCGAGAGCTTCGACACGGGCCTGGGCTTCGGCGCCACCCGCCGCACCAACGTCCTGGCATTGCTGACCCGACTCAAGCAGGTCTGCAATCACCCTGCCCAGGTCCTCGGCCAGGACGGGCCGCTGGCAAAGCGGTCGGGCAAGTTCGACCGCGTGAGCGACATGCTCGACGAGACCCTGACCACCGGCACCGGTTGCCTGGTCTTCACCCAATACACCGCGATGGGCCGGCTCCTGGCCGGCGACCTCGCCGAGCGTCACGGCATCACGGTCCCGTTCCTGCATGGCGGACTACGCCCGACCAGCCGCGACCGCATCGTGAGCGACTTCCAGGACGGCACCGGACCGAGCATCCTCGTGCTCTCGCTGCGCGCGGCCGGGTTCGGCCTCAACCTCACCCGCGCCACGACTGTCATCCACTACGACCGCTGGTGGAACCCCGCCGTCGAGGACCAGGCATCCGATCGCGCCCACCGCATCGGACAAGACCAGCCCGTCACGGTCTACACCCTGCGCGCCGCCGGCACCGTCGAAGACCACATCGCCACCATGCAGGCCCGCAAACGCGGACTCGCCGACGCAGCCCTCACAGGCAGCGACGCCGACCTGCTGACCCTCGGCGACGACGAGCTGTATGAGGTGCTGCGGCTCAATCTGGGGGCCACCCCATGACCCGTGAGTTCGGCGCCACCGCATGGGGACGCGCCTGGCTCAAGATGATCGAACCCGTCCTCATCACCGGACCACCCGACCGCGACCTACCCCGCGCCCGCGCCCTGGCCCGCCGCGCCATCGAAGACCTGGCCATCGAGACAAACCAGGTCACCGTTCGGCTCACCGAACGCGGCCACGAGCACAAGATCACTCTGAACATCCCGACCTGGAACCGTGAAGAACAGAACGTGGTCGCCCGGACCATCGGCCAAGCCGCGTCGTCGTGGAGCAGCGACCTGCCCGACCACCTCGTCACCGAACTGACCTCCGCCGGAGTATCGATTACGCCGCCCATTGGTGAGATCACCGCTACCAGCGACACCGGCGAAGCGAGTCGACGGCACGTCCTCGCTATCTGTTACGCCCTCGTCCAGAAGGTCGACGAAGAACCTGTCGTCGCCGTCCGGCTTCGGATGCCGAGAGTGACCGCGCCGCACTCGGGGGGATCAGCGTCCGACGACATGCTCGCGCTAGCCGACATCGATCCGCGGACCTTCTACGCCACCATCATTCTGTAGGCGAGGGCCAGCGCCGGCTAGTACATAGCGTTGCTTGCTGACGCATCGCTGAACTCTTCGGACCACCTGACGGTGGTCCGCTCAGCTGGCTTGATCAGAGGCCCGTAGATTTCCTCCACACGGTTGGCACCAAGGGTGCAGAGCGGGCGCGCGGGGCGCACCTGACCGCTGAGGCGGCCCCTTCCGAGATCGTCTCGGAAGGGGCCGGCCGTGGTGATGACGATCCGCGTGATGTCGTCGGGCCGCGGGTACGAATACCTGTTGAGGTCAGTCGCCGCGGGCGACGGCGACCGGGACATGGGCACTCCGCTGACCCGGTACTACACCGAGTCCGGCTGTCCTCCAGGAACGTGGCTTGGCACGGGCCTGTCCAGTCTCGACACCGGCCAGGGTCCAGCGCTCGCGGACGGCGACACGGTGACCGAGGAGCACCTCGCCAGGCTGCTCGGCGAGGGCGTGCATCCGGTGACCGGCAAGAAGCTCGGGTCGCCGTATCCGCGGCTGCTTCCCCCGCGGGAGCGGATTGCGGCGAGGGTTGCGCGGCTGGATGCGTCGCTGACCGGTGCGCAACGGCAGGAAGCCATCGAGCGCATCCGTGAGGAAGAGGTTGCGAAGAAGCCGCGCACCGCGGTTGCAGGCTTCGATCTGACGTTCTCGCCGCCGAAGTCGCTCAGCGTAGTGTGGGGCGTCGCCGACGCCGGGACGCAAGCGCTGCTTGCGCAGGCCCATCACTCTGCGCTGCGCGACACGATGACCATGCTGGAGGAGCGCGTCGCGGCCACCAGGGTCGGGCGCGGTGGGATCGCGCGGATGCCCGTCGCCGGGGTGATCGCCAGCGCGTTCGATCACTACGACTCCCGCGCGGCGGACCCGCAGCTCCACACCCATGTGGTCGTCTCGAATAAGGTCCAGGGCGAAGACGGACGTTGGCGCACTCTGGATTCGCGCACCCTGCACCGCGCCACGGTCGCGATGTCGGCGTCGTACAACGCCTTCCTCACCGATCACACCGCTCGCCTGCTCGGTGTCTCCTGGGCTCCGGTGGACCGCGGGAAGGACCGCAACACTGGCTGGGAGATCGAGGGCGTACCCGCCGAGCTGATCGCAGAGTTCTCCCGCCGCACCACCGGCACCAGCGACGGGGCCGATGGGATCGAGCAGGTCAAGAACCGGCTCATCGCCGAGTACGTCGCCGAGCATGGACGCCAGCCCTCGGCGGCGACGATTGCGCGGCTGCGCCAGCAAGCGACCTTGGAGACGCGGCCGGACAAGGAGTTGCATTCCCTGGCCGAGCTGACCGCCGAGTGGCGCGAGCGCGCAACCGTCGTACTGGGTGAGGACGCGACGACCTGGGCAGGACTTCTCCTGGCGCAGGGCTCGACGGAGGCGCGGTTGCGCGCCGACGACGTGGGCCTGGAACAGGTGCAAGACATCGCGGCCGTGGTGCTGATGGAGGTCGGCAACCGGCGGGCGACATGGACACGGTGGAATCTGCACGCCGAGGCGATGCGCCAGATCATGGGCGTGCGGTTCGCCACGACCGACGACCGTACGGCGGTGCTCGACCAGATCGTCGCCCGCGCCGAGGAAGCATCCCTGCGGCTCACACCCGACTATGACCGCGCGGTGCCCGACCACTACCGGAGCATGGACGGCTCGACTCGCTTCCAGCCCGCCGATCAGGTGGCGTACTCGAGCCAAGACATCCTGGACGCCGAAACCCGGCTCCTTCATCACTCCCAGACCGCGGACGCGCCGCAACTGTCCGGACGGCTGCTCGCCAGGCACATCTCACGCAAGATCAAGGGCGTCCAGCTCGCGGCGGACCAGGCGGCGGCGATCACCGTGATCGCAGGCTCCGGACTCACCCTCGATCTGCTCGTTGGGCCTGCCGGGGCCGGGAAGACCACGGCGCTGCGCGCCCTGCACCGGGCATGGACGGCCGCGCACGGCAAGGACTCCGTGATCGGTCTGGCCCCGTCCGCGGCCGCCGCCGAAGTTCTCGGAGACTCCCTCGGCGTCCGGGCCGAGAACACGGCTAAGTTCCTCTACGAACACCACCGCGACCGGTGGAACCTCCAGCCCGGGCAGCTCGTGCTCGTCGACGAAGCCTCGCTCGCCGGGACCCTCGCCCTGGACCGCATCACCACCCACGCCGCTGAGGTCGGCGCCAAGGTCCTGCTCATCGGTGACTGGGCGCAGCTCTCGGCGATCGAGACCGGGGGAGCGTTCGGGATGCTCGTGCGCCACCGCCACAAGGTGCCCGAGCTGACCGACGTGCGCCGCTTCGCGAACGAGTGGGAGAAGAGCGCCAGCCTCGGTCTACGCCACGGGAACGCGGGTATCCTGGAGACCTACGACACGCACGGACGACTTCACGACGGCGAACTCGACGCGATGCTCGATGCCGTCTACGACGCTTGGCGGGCAGACCGGGCTGCGGGCCGCTCGACGTTGATGATCGCGGGCAACGGCGACACGGTGGCCGAGCTGAACCAACGCGCCCGCGCCGACTTTATCGAGGCGGGCGTCGTCGAGGCCGACGGCGTGCGGTTGCACGACGGGACGGCCGCTGGCGTTGGGGATCTCGTTGTCACCCGTCGCAACGACCGGCGCCTGAGCACCGGGCGATCGTGGGTGAAGAACGGTGACCGCTGGCAGATCACCTACCGCTACGACGACGGCTCCTGCGCCGTGCGTCGGCTCGGCAAAGGTGACATTCCGCGCGGGAAGGCGCTCGTGCTGCCTGCCGGATACGTGCGCGAGGACTTGGAGCTTGGCTACGCCTCGACGGTTCACCGGGCTCAGGGCTCGACCGTGGACACCGCCCATGCACTCATCGATCCTGAGAAGGCGTCGCGGGAGCTGCTCTACGTCGCCCTCACCCGAGGACGCGAGAGCAATCACGCCTACGTCGTCCAGCCCGACCCGCACGAGGTCGAACCCCACCTCGACCAGCCCGACACCGCGACCGTGACCGAGCAACTGGCACGTGTGCTCGCGCGCAGCGACGCCGAGTTGTCGGCGACCGAGACACTCAAGCTCGAGGCCGACCGTCACGCCTCCTTGTCCACGCTGCTGGACGAGTACGACGTCCTGGCCCGCGAAGCCCAAGTCGACCGGTGGGCGGCACTGCTCGATGTCGCACCGTTCCCCGAGGACGTCGCCGATGACGTGTTCACCAGCCCCTACTACGACCACCTCGAAGGCGCACTCGCCCGCCACGAAGCTGCCGGCCACGACGTCACCGCGATCCTGACCGCCCTGGCCCCGTCCCTCACTCCCGGCGAAGACCCAACCGACCCCGCGGCCCAACTCGCCACGAGTATCGACCAGGCCACGACGCGCTTGCCGGAAGGTCGGAGCACACGGGCGCGACGGGCAGCCGGGCTCATCGCGACTCCCGCCGAACCGATCCCGAACGACATGCGAGCCGCACTCAACGAACGAGCCGCCCTCATCGAGGCCGCCGCCCAACAGGCTCTCCACCATGCGATCAATGCGGGGGAGGACTGGACCGCGCACATTGGGCGTCCCAGCGCGAACCTGCGCGCTCGCAATGCCTGGCTCACCGCCGCCACGACCATCGCCTTGTACCGGCACCGCTACGACATCATCGGGCCGGCGCCGCTGGGCAACCCGAAGGACATCACCAGAGCGCAACAGTCGGACGAGTACCGGGCAGCGTCTGCCGCGCTGCGCCGCGCCCAGTCCGCCGCCGAGCGTTCCGCCCAGCCCATCCCGCGCAGGGACGCGCAGCGGGTCGACCAGAGCCGCCGCCTGTGAACGTCCGGCCAGACGGGCTAGCGTGAAGAAGCATGACGGAGCGCGTCCATGACAGCGGCGACGAGGTGGTCTTCTACGACGACCAACGGACGCTCCTGCGCGTCAGCGGACCCACCCGGCTCCTGGGTGCCGCCTACGGCGGCGTCCACGTCCGCACCGGCGGCAGGCTCATCGTCTCCGGGATCATCAGCCAGCGCCTTGTCGTCGAAGCTGGTGGGGCCTGCTATGCCTCCGGCTACATCCGCGCGATCCCGAAAGTCGCCGAAGGAGGCTTCCTCGACGTGGCCGGACATCTCAACCCCGTCCGCTGGCCAGCGGCCGACATCGAGGGCACCATCCTCATCGCCGTCGGCGCCCGCTACGGCCAGCACGTCGTCACCGCAGACGGCTCTCTTGCCGCCTACGACTCGGACGTCGCGACCCGAGTCAACGACAGCACCCCGCGGTTCCGCTTCGTCCGCAGTGGCCCGATGCCAGTTCTCGCGAACTCGACTGAGACCGACTCCTGACTATGGCCGACGGTAGAATCTTGTCTACGCGGGGAGGTGCGGACAATGGGCAGCTATACAGCTCGGCGTGGCCCCCGCACCGGGGCGTTGCTGTGGCGAGTCGAGGCCGAGCCCGGCGATCTACGCATTCTGCCTGATGGAGTCATGGACCTCATGTGGTCCGAGGGTCGCTTCTTGTTCGCCGGCGCGGACACCACCGCCATGATCTCGTCGTCCGAGACCGGCGGGGTGACGTGGGGGTTGAGGCTGCCACCGGGCGCCGCGCATGTTCTGATGGGCATTCCCGCACACGAGCTGACCGATCAGCGGTTCGATCTGAGTGAGCTGATCACGGTGCCGAACATGGTGACGGAGAGCGCCCACGCTGATCCCGCGGCGGCGCTGGAGCGCCTTCTTGTCACGCGTTGGGAGAAGGCCGCGCCCGAAGCGTCTGCGCTTCGACTCGCCGAGTCGTTGGACAAGACCGCAAGGGCGGGCCTCAGCGTGACGGACATGGCATACCGTCACGGTCTCTCGGAACGCACCCTGCGTCGCGTCAGCGACAAGCTGTTCGGGTACGGCCCGAAGACGCTCACCGCGATCCACCGTTTTCAGTACGCTCTCCACCTGGCCCGATCGGGCACCCCGCTCGCCGAGGCCGCCACGATGGCCGGATATGTCGATCAATCCCACCTGAACCGCGACGCCCAACGTCTGGCCGGAACCACTCCCGGCGCGCTCGCCGCATAAGGACCGCTGCAAGCGACCACCGTGTTTGGCAGCATCCTCAGGGCTGACCGATTCGTCCAAGACCACAGCGCATCCCCCGTGACACCGTGGGAAGCATGAGTTACGACATCGGGCGAGCGGCATCGTTCCTGGCAGCCCACGGACGCGTACTGGATCGACGACGCTTTGCCCTGCTCACCGGAGGGACGACCGCGACCGATCGTGCCGCGGTGCTGGCTGCGGTCGACGGCTACCGCAACGGTGACGGCGGCTACAGCTGGGGCATCGAGCCCGATCTTCGCGCGCCCGAGAGCCAACCAGCCGGTGCCCTTCACGCGCTGGAGGCGATCGGTGACGCTGGTGCGGAGACGACATCGGCGACGACCCAACTGTTCGACTGGCTCGACTCCGTGACTCTTCCCGACGGCGGCCTCCCGTTCGCACTGCCGATCGCCAACCCCGCGGCCTGCGCTCCCTTCTGGGTCGAGTCCGACCCGGAGGAGTCGTCGTTGCAGATCACTGCCGGCGTCGCCGCCCAGGCTCATCGCCTCGCCCGCGACACTCAGAAAGCGCGCGAGCATCCCTGGCTGGCACGGGTCACCCGCTACTGCTTCGACGCGATTGACCAGATGGACGAGAAGCCTTTCGCCTACGTCCTGTCGTTCGCCCTTCAGCTCCTTGATGCGGCCGCTGACAGCCACCCCGAAGCCCACGAATTCCTGCAGCGCCTTGGCAAATACGTGCCTGCTGACGGTGCGATCCCGGTCGAAGGAGGGGCCGCAGGTGAGACGCTCCATCTCCTCGATTTCGCGCCCGAGCCGGGACGTCCGGTCCGCAGCCTTGTCGACGAGGCCGCAGTCGTCGCTGACCTGGATCGTCTGGAGAACGGGCAGCAGAGCGATGGTGGGTGGATCGTGGACTTCACCAGCTACTCCGAGGCCGCAGCCCTCGAATGGCGCGGCTATGCCACCGTCTCGGCGGTGGCGATCCTCCGAGCCAACGGCCGATAGCAGGACCGCTCATGCTCATACCGTATGGTGATACGGTATGAGCATGAGCGAGAATAGGTTGACGCGGACGCGGCGTGCTGGCGGGACCAGACGAGCACAGGTGCTGGAGCAGGTCGTGGAGGTGTTGTCCGAGCGTGGGTATGCCGCGACCCGGTTCGCCGACGTGTCGCAGGCGTCGGGTGTCGCGGTGTCGACATTGCAGGGCTACTTCGGGTCCCGTGAGGACATGCTCATCGAGGCACTTCAAGGTGCGACCTCGGGCGAGGTCGAGGCCTTGGCCGAGCTGGCCGCAGGGTTCGAGGACCCGTGGCAGCAGTTGGTCGCGCTGGTCGACCGCGGCTTGTCCACGCCGGTGCCGACGTGGCGGATGCTGATGGAGTTCTGGACCGCCGCCGCTCACGATGCCGAGCTGCGCGCCCACGCCGCCGCGTTGGCCGAACAGTACCGACAACCGTTCTTAGACGCGATGGAGCGTGGGGTGGAGTCTGGCTCGTTCTCTCCCCGGTTCGCGGTCACCGCGATCGTGGACGTGGTGGTCGCGACAATGGACGGCCTGCTCTACCCCCTCGTGCTAGGGCACCGAGCCTCGGCCGATCTGGACTACCGCGATGTGGTGCTCGCCCAGCTCGCCTTCGTCCTCGGGACCAACCCATGACGGCCCTGGTCACCGCCTCCAGCGGGAAAGTCGGCCGCGAAGCGCTGGCACAGCTTCAATCTCGGGACGTCGACGTGCGGGCAGCGTCCCGCCGCAGCGCCATCCCGCTGGACTGGAGCGACCCAGCAACGTGGCCGGCGGCACTGGAGGGCGTGGACCGGGTCTTCCTGATCGTCCCCGGAGGCGACGACGGCCACCGCTCGGTCACCGGGCTGGGGACAGCGGTGGTCGAGTTCCTCGACCTCGCCCAGCGCCGAGGTGCCGAGCGCGTGGTGCTGATGACCGCCCTGGGCATGGAATACGCTCCGGCCGATGTCGAGCAGCGCGCCGTTGAACTGCACCTGCAACGCAGTGACCTGGCCTGGACGATCCTGCGGCCGAACTGGTTCTTCCAGAACCTGACCGACGGCCCCTTGCGCGCCCTCGCCGACGCACACGACGGCTTGCTGCGCCTGCCGACCAGCGATGCCGCGGTCAGCTTCATCGACACCCGCGACATCGCCGCCGTCGCCGTCGAAGCCCTCCTCGGCGATCACGACGGCCGCGAGTACGCACTGACCGGACCACAGAGCCTGACCTTCACCGACCTCGCCGCCGCCTGTCGAGACTCCACGATTCCGATCGAGCAGTATCAGCCGGTCTCGGAGGAGGAGTTTCGCCGCGCAGCGCTCGACCTGGGGTGGCACCCCGACTACGTCAACACCCTCACCAGCCTGTTCGCGACGATCGACGCCGGCCATGCCGCGCCCGTGCTTCCCGACACCGCCGAGGTTCTGGGTCGCGCACCACGACCGGTCACCGAGTTCGTCAGGGCAGCCCGATGATCCTCACCAACCGGATCGCCCACGATGTCGCCACCGGGAAGGTCGCTATCGCTTATCGCCGCTGGACGACGCCTCGCGTGACACCCGGATCGACGTTCCGCACCGTGGCCGGCATCGTGCGCATCGAGGCGATCGACCGAGCCGACCCCGAACAGCTCGACGCCACTGCCGCGCGGGACGCCGGCTACGCCACCCTCGAGGAGCTGCTCACCACCTTCCGCGGGGACGACAGCATCCCGCTGTGGCGGATCGCTGTGGCGTGGGTCGGCTCCGATGCCCGAGAAGCGCTCGCGGAGAACGCAGTGCTCTCGCCCTCCGATATCGCCGACATCGACGCCCTGCTGGACCGCCTCGACGCCCGCACCCCGTGGGCACGCACCACGCTGAACCGGATCGCAGGCCAGCCGGGCATCACCGCCGGGCAGCTCGTCGATGGACTGCCGCTCGGCAAGGACTCCCTCAAACGCCGCATCCGCACCCTCAAAGAGCACGGCCTGACCCGCAGCCTGCCCACCGGCTACGAACTCTCCGCCCGCGGCCGGGCCTACCTGTCAGCTACCAGTCCCGAAAGGCCCGCCCCATGACCGAGACCACCGCCGGTGTCCCGAACCTCATCGACCTCCAAACCCCCGACTCCGATGCAGCCGCCCAGTTCTACGTCGAACTGTTCGGCTGGCGCATCGAGGACAAGGCGCCGGCCGGCTACCGCTACTCTCGCACGCTCGACGGCGCCGTGATCGCGGGGCTCCGCCAAACAGACGGCGACCAGCCCGCAGCGTGGACGGTCTACCTGACCACGAACGACATCGCCCGCGCCACGAGGCACACAGCCGAAAGCGATGCCCGCATTCTGTACGGTCCCGTAGACGTCCCCGGCCAGGGAGAAGTCGCACTCATCGCTGATCCCACGGGCGCGATCACCGGCCTCTGGCAGCCGCGACCGGGCTGGCGCTTCGCCAGTCACACCCCCGGCGCGTTCGCGTGGGCCGAGCTTCTGACCCCTAGAGGCAGCGTCGCCGACGACTTCTACGCTCGGCTCGTCGGACTCGGCTCGACACAGATCGGAAACGCAGACACCTACGACTACGCAGTCTGGACGCCGACCGGACATCAGGCACCCGTGGCCGGACGCCACCAGATCGTTGCCCACGACGGTGGTCCGGCGCACTGGCGCGTCTACTTCACCGTCGACCCAGCCATCGGCACCGACCAAGTCCTGACGAACGCGCTACGGCTCGGAGCGACCCTCGTCGCCGAACCCAGCGACATCCCAGCCGGACGCGTCGCCGTGCTGGCCGACCCCGCTGGAGCACAGTTCGCTCTGCTGACACCGGCACCGCGAACCTAACCGGCACACGTGCAAGTAGCCCGAGCGTGTGTCGTCGATCGAGGAAACCGCAACCGGTGATAGTCGCGAGTTGAGTCCCTGATAGTGGTGTAGCGCGGTCGTCGAGATCGTCCCTGAGGTGGACGTGAACGCGGCCACCGCGTGATTCTTCAAGAGATCTCTCACAACCAACTTGAAGAGGACACACGATGACCGCTCCACACATTGTCGACCCTGCTGGCCTGCTCGGTGAAGCCCTCGCCGAGGCCAGTCCCGATCTGATGCGGCAGCTGCTGCAGACGATGATCAACGCGCTGCTCTCGGCCGACGCCGATGCCGTGGTCGGCGCCGAGTACGGCCGCCCCAGCCCGGATCGCACGGCGCAGCGCAACGGCTACCGGCACCGCCCCTTGGACACGCGGGTCGGGACGATCGATGTCGCGATCCCGAAGCTGCGCACCGGCACCTACTTCCCGGAGTGGCTGCTCGAGCGCCGCAAGCGCGCTGAGACTGCGCTGATCACGGTCGTGGCGGACTGCTACCTGGCCGGTGTTTCGACCCGTCGGATGGACAAGCTCGTCAAGACCCTGGGCATCGACAGCCTGTCGAAGTCGCAGGTCTCGCGGATGGCGGCCGATCTGGATCAGATCGTCGATGAGTTCCGCCACCGACCCCTCGCAGAAGCTGGCCCTTTCACGTTCGTCGCGGCCGACGCGCTCACGATGAAGGTCCGCGAAGGCGGCCGCGTGATCAACGCCGTCGTCCTGCTCGCCACCGGCGTCAACGGCGACGGGCGCCGCGAAGTGTTAGGCATGCGTGTCGCAACGTGCGAGACCGGCGCGGCCTGGAACGAGTTCTTCGCCGACCTGGTCGCCCGAGGCCTGGACGGGGTCCGACTCGTCACCTCCGACGCCCACGCCGGACTGGTCGAGGCCGTCGCGGCGAACCTGCCCGGCGCGTCCTGGCAGCGATGCCGCACCCACTACGCCGCGAACCTGATGAGCGTGACGCCGAAGACGATGTGGCCGGCGGTCAAGGCGATGCTGCACTCGGTCTATGACCAGCCCGACCGGCCCTCGGTGCACGCCCAGTTCGACCGGCTGCTCGACTATGTCGAGCAGAAGTTGCCCGCCGTCCACGATCACCTCGACGCGGCTCGGGCCGACATCCTCGCCTTCACCGAGTTCCCCAAGGACGTCTGGACCCAGATCTGGTCCAACAACCCTGCCGAACGCCTCAACCGCGAGATCCGCCGACGCACCGACGCCGTCGGGATCTTCCCCACCCGCGACGCCATCATCCGCCTGGTCGGCGCCGTCCTGGCCGAGCAGACCGACGAATGGGCCGAAGGACGCCGCTACCTCGGACTCGATGTCCTCGCCCGCTCCCGCGTCCACATCGTCGCAGGCACCGAACCCGAGATCGGAGCTGATGACCTGCCAGCACTGACCGCCTAATCAACCCCACGAAGAGGAACGCACCGCTACACCACTACGAGGGACTTGACCTAGGGCGTGTCTGACAAAGGTTG
>NZ_DCMW01000035.1:81761-92345 GCF_002321605.1 Microbacterium sp. UBA1612 | reverse complement strand
GCGGGCCGGCGCGGGGCGGCGTGCGGCGCGGGCCGGGGTGGGCGGCCTGGGACGGCGCCGGGGTGGGCGGCGGGCCGGGGTGGGCGGCCTGGGGCGGCGGCGGCGCGGGGCGGCGTGGCCACGCACGGGAAAGCGCTTGCGTGGCAGACAGGGGCGTGGCACACTGGGGAAAGCGTTTACCCCTCGGGGTTCCCCGGCTTTTCCGCGACCGTGACGTCGCCGGATACGAGAGAGAAGGATCGCATGACCGACACCACGATCGCCCCGCCCCAGGCCGAGGTCCGCCCGGCCGTCCGCGAGATCGGCATCATCATGAACGGCGTCTCCGGACGCATGGGGTATCGGCAGCACCTGGTGCGCTCGATCCTCGCGATCCGCGACCAGGGCGGCATCGTGCTCTCCGACGGCACGAAGGTCACGGTCAAGCCGCTGCTGGTCGGCCGCAGCGAGGCGAAGCTCGCCGACCTCGCCGACAAGCACGGCATCGAGGACTACACCACCGACCTCGACGCGGCCCTCGCCGACCCCCGCTGGGAGATCTACGCCGACTTCCTCGTCACCAAGGCGCGTTCGGCGGCTCTCCGCAAGGCGATCGCGGCCGGCAAGACCATCTACACCGAGAAGCCGACCGCAGAGACCGCGGCCGAAGCACTCGAGCTGGCCAAGCTCGCCGCGGCAGCCGGCGTGAAGACCGGCGTTGTGCACGACAAGCTCTACCTCCCGGGCCTGCAGAAGCTGAAGCGCCTCATCGATTCGGGCTTCTTCGGCCGCATCCTCTCGGTGCGCGGCGAATTCGGATACTGGGTCTTCGAAGGCGACTGGCAGCCCGCGCAGCGTCCGAGCTGGAACTATCGCACCGAAGACGGCGGCGGCATCATCGTCGACATGTTCCCGCACTGGAACTACGTCATGGAGAACCTGTTCGGCGAGGTGAAGAGCGTCTACGCCCAGGCGGCCGTGCACATCGCCGACCGCTGGGACGAGAACGGCGAGCACTACACCGCCACCGCGGAAGACGCCGCCTACGGCATCTTCGAGCTCGAGGGCGACCCCGAGCACGGAAACATCGTCGCGCAGATCAACTCGTCGTGGACCGTGCGGGTCAACCGGGACGAGCTGGTCGAGTTCCACGTCGACGGCACCCACGGCTCGGCCGTTGTGGGCCTGTTCGGCGCCAAGATCCAGCACCGCAACGCCACCCCGAAGCCGGTGTGGAATCCCGACCTCGCCGACGACCACGACTACGACGCGGACTGGGCCGCCGTTCCGACGAACGACGTGTTCCAAAACGGCTTCCGCCAGCAGTGGGAGGAGTTCCTGGAGTCGTACGTGCTCGGCACCGACTACGCGTTCGACCTGCTCTCCGGCGCACGCGGCGTGCTCCTCGCCGAGGCCGGCCTGGAATCCAGCCGCGAGGGCCGCAAGGTCGAGCTGCCCGCCCTGAGCCTGGACTGACGTATGACCCACCTCACTCTGCTCGATGCCGCCGGGTCGACCTCGCAGGTCGCGCTGCGCGAAGCATCCGGATTCACCAAGCCCACAACGCCACTGCGCAGCCGCCTCGCGTACGCGGCCGCGCACGTCGTGCCGCTCGTGCACGCCGACAACACCCCGGGGCGGCCCGCCGAGATCGACTGGGATGCGACGCTCGCCTTCCGCCGCTCGGTCTACTCCTGGGGCCTCGGCGTCGCCGACGCGATGGACACCGCCCAGCGGAACATGGGCCTCGACGCCGCCGCGGTGCGCGAACTCATCGCGCGAACGGCGCAGACCGCGCGCGAAGAGGGCGGATCGGTCGTCGTCGGCGTCAACACCGATCACGTCGAGGACGAGCACATCTCCCTCGACCAGGTGATCGACGCGTACCGGTCTCAGCTGGCCTTCACCGAGGAGCAGGGCGCCGCTCCCGTGCTGATGGCGTCGCGCCATCTGGCGCGCGCCGCATCCTCGGCCGAGGACTACCGCCGCGTGTACCGCGAGGTGCTCGGCGCGGCGCAGGTGCCGGTCGTGCTGCACTGGCTCGGCACCGCGTTCGACCCGACCCTCGAGGGGTACTTCACTTCGACCAAGCTCAGTACAAGCGGGTCGGCCGACTGGCGCGAGGCGTCCGAGGTGCTCCTGGAGATCATCGGCGAGAACACCGACAAGGTCGCCGGGGTGAAGATGAGCCTGCTCGACGCCGACGCCGAGGTGTCGGTGCGAGAGCGCCTCCCCGAGAGCGTGCGCATGTTCACCGGCGACGACTTCAACTACGTCGGCCTCATCGGCGGGACGGACATGCCGGACGTTGCGACGGGCGACGTTTCGTCTGGCTCTGCTCGCTCAACGACCGGGGAGGCCGGAGACGGGCGGGCCGGAGAGGCATCGGCTGGGGCGGCCGAGACGAAACGCGGATACTCCGACGCGCTCCTCGGCGCGTTCGCGGCGATCACCCCGGTCGCCTCCGCCGCGATCCAGGCGCTCGACGCCGGCGACGGCGCTCGATACCGCGAGATCCTCGAGCCCACCGAGGAGCTCAGCCGCCAGGTCTTCGCCGCGCCGACGTTCTACTACAAGACCGGGGTCGCGTTCCTGTCGTGGCTGAACGGCCACCAGCCGGCCTTCCAGATGGTCGGCGGACTCCACTCCGCGCGCAGCCTGCCGCACCTGTCCCGCATCGTCGAGCTCGCCAACGCCTCCGGCGCCTTGGAGCGGCCCGAGCTGGCCGCCATCCGATGGCACGGGATGCTGCGCCTGAACGGCGTCGACGTTCCGGGGGTGATCGCGTGAGCGTCGATCCGCGCCTGTCGATCAACCAGGGCACCCTCAAGCACGCCGACCTCGCCACGGCGCTCGCGGCCACATCCGGTGCGGGCGTCCCCGCGATCGGGCTGTGGCGCGAACCGGTGCAGGAGGTGGGCCTCACCACGGCCGCGTCGATGCTCGCCGACTCCGGGCTGCGCTTCACGACACACTGCCGGTCCGGCTTCTTCACGATGCCCGAGGGCCCCGCTCGCCGCGCATCCCTCGACGACAACCGGCTCGCCGTCGAGGAGGCCGCCACGCTCGCCGCGGCGGGAGCCGAGGGATCCACCGCGGTGCTGGTGCTCGTCGCCGGCGGTCTGCCCGAGGGCTCCCGAGACCTCATCGGCGCTCGCGAGCGCGTGCGAGATGCCATCGGCGAGCTCGCTCCGCACGCCGCCGAAGCGGGTGTCACCCTCGCGATCGAGCCGCTGCATCCGATGTACGCCTCCGATCGCTGCGTCGTGTCGACGCTCGGCCAGGCGCTCGACATCGCGCACGACTTCGACCCGTCCGTGGTGGGCGTGACCGTCGACACCTTCCACATCTGGTGGGACCCGGATGTGCTCCCGCAGATCGAACGCGCCGGTCGCGAGGGACGCATCGCGACGTATCAGGTGTGCGACTGGAAGACGCCGCTTCCGGCCGACGTGCTGCTGAGCCGGCACTACCCGGGCGACGGCGTCATCGACTTCGGGCCGATGACGCGCGCCGTCGTGGATGCCGGGTACACCGGCGACATCGAGGTGGAGATCTTCAACGCCGACGTGTGGGCGACCGACCCGGCCGAAGCCGTGCGACGCACCTCCGACGGCTTCACGGCTGCCGTCACGCCGCACCTTCCCGCGGTCGTTCCCGCCTGATCCTGCGCGGGCGAGCCCCTAGAATCCTGCACGTGACCCGAACACCCTCGACCGCCCGCAGCGCGGCCACCCTGCACGACGTGGCCCGCGAGGCAGGGGTGTCCTTGGCGACGGCCTCCCGGGTGCTGAACGGCTCCACGCGCAAGGTCGCCGAGAGCTACCGCGAGAAGGTGGAGGCGGCCGCTGAGCGCCTCGGCTACACGGCGAACCTCTCCGCGCAGGCGACGGCACGCGGCACCTCCGCCGTCGTCGCGCTGCTCGTCGCGGACATCGCCGACCCCTACTTCGGCCAACTCGCCTCGGGTGTCGCACGCGGCGCCGACGAGGCGGGCCTGGTCGTCACGATCGCCATCACCGAGCGCGACCCGGCGCGCGAGGTCTCGCTCGTCCGCGCGCTGCGCGGTCAGCGCCCGCGGGGCCTGATCCTGGCCGCCTCCCGAACGACCGGCCCCGACGCCGCGGGACTCGACCCCGAGCTCGAGGCGTTCCAGGGCATGGGCGGACGGGTCGTCATGCTCGGTCCGGCACCCGACAGCATCCGCTCGGTCGCCGTCGACAACCGTGGCGGGGCCCGCGCGCTCGGCGCACGTCTGCGCGAACTCGGCTACCGCGAGGCGGTCATCGTCGGCGCGCGCGAGGGCATCCAGACCTCCGATGACCGCATCGCGGGGTTCACCCACGGCTTCACCGGTGCCGGCGGGCGCATCCGCAGCGTCGTTCGCGGCGGCTTCACCCGCGACGCCGGGTACGCCGCCACCGAGGCGCTCCTGCACGATGAGGTGCCCCCGGGCACGGTCATCTTCGGCATCAGCGACGTCGTCGCGATCGGCGTGATGTCGGCGGTGCGGGATGCCGGGCGCGAGGTCGGCGCCGACATCGCCGTCGCCGGCTTCGACGACATCGCCACCGGCCGCGACATCCGGCCCGGCCTCACGACCGCGCATGTGCCGCTCGATGAGCTCGGCTACCGCGCGCTGCACGCCACCGTCGACGAGGAGTGGGACGCCTCCCAGCCGCCCCTGCCCGTCGAGGTGGTCGTGCGCGGCAGCACGCCACCCCGCCCCTGACCCCGCCGGCACCTGACCTCCCCGGCGCCACCAGCTCGTCGACACCGTCAGCCCCGGTGAACAACACAGGAGATCCGCGGCGCCCGGGAGCTGAAACCTGCCGACACACTGCGCCCCGACCGGAATCTCCTGTGTTGTCCGCGGCCCACCCGGCGAGCCGCCACTCGCCGCTGCCCGCTCTCGCCTGCATCGACCTCTGCCGCCCGCTGCCCGAGCTACCTGGCGAGGCGTCTTCGCGGTGAACAACACAGGAGATCCGCGTCGAATCGGGCTGAAGCCGCGCCGACAGGCCTGCTGCGCGCCGAATCTCCTGTGCTGTTCACGGCCGGCCGCCGCCGCCGACATGGGAGAACGTTTCCCGGGCGGATAGAGTGGCGCGAGCGAGAGGAGGCCGCATGCCGCGCCCACCGAAACGGGTGACCATCGCCGACGTCGCCGCGAAGGCGGAGGTGTCGCTGTCGACCGTGTCACGCGTGCTCAACGGCAATGTCACCGTCGACCCGGCCATGGCCGAGCGCGTGCGCGCCGCGGCTGCCGAGCTCGACTACTCCGCCAGCCCCCTCGCCCGCAGCCTCGTCCTCGGCCGCACCCAGACGATCGCCGTGGTCGTGCCCGATCTCGGCAACCCGACGTTCCAGGAGATCCTGCGCGGACTCAGCCGCGCGGCCGGAACCGCGGGCTACCACGTGCTCGTCGCCGACTCCGCCGAATCGGTCGACGAGGAGCGGGTGCTCGCCCTCACGACCCGACGCCGCACCGACGGCGTCGTGCTGTGCGCGCCGCGCATGGATGACGACGCCCTCGCGGCGTCGCTGCGCGAGCTGTCACCGGTGGTCGTCGTCAACCGCGACGTCGACGGAGCTCCCGTGGTCGGGGCGGATTACCGGCCCGCCTTCGCGGAGATCCTCACCCACCTGCACGGCCTCGGTCACCGTCGCTATGTCTTCCTCTCCGGCAATCCGCGCAGCGCATCGAACGCCGCGCGCGTCGACGCGATCACCGCGTTCGCCGACGCGCACGCCGAGGTGGAGATCACGCAGCTCCCGTGCGGGGTCGACGTCGACAGCGGTGCGCGGGTCGCGCCGGAGGTGCGCGCCTCGGGCGCGACCGCCGTGCTGGCCTACAACGACCTCGTCGCCATGGGGGTCATGGGAGTGCTGCGACGCGATGGCGTGCGCATCCCCGAAGACCTCTCGGTGACCGGGTTCGACGACATCCCGTTCTCGCGCTGGACCTCGCCCACCCTCACCACCGCGGCGGTGCCGGCTGAAGACCTCGGCGCACGCGCGTGGGAGGCCATGCAGGATCTGCTCACCGGCGCTCCGGCGGAGCCCGCCGCGCACTGGCTCCGCCCCGTCGTCGCGCTGCGCGAGAGCACGGGACCCGCCCCGTCCTGAGCGGCCGCCAGCATCCACCGCATAGGAGCACGACGGCCATGCGTGTTACACTGAGAAAACGTTTCCTGAGGAGCCATCGATGACCCACCTCCGCTACGCACTCGCCGGCGCCGGCGCGCGCGCCCAGATGTACGTCGACGCGATCACGACGACCTACGCCGACCGCGCCTCGCTCGTGGCGATCCTCGAGCCGAACCCGGTGCGTGCGCAGTTCCACGCCGACCGCGTCGCTGAGAGCGGCAAGCCCGCGCCGCTGATCTACTCCCCCGATCGCCTGGAGGAGATGATCGCCGCAGAACAGGTGGACCGCGTGATCGTCTGCGCGCGCGACGACCTGCACGCCGAGCTCATCGTGCGGTCGCTGGATGCCGGTGCCGACGTCGTCGTCGAGAAGCCCCTCACGATCGACGCCGCCAGCGCCGCCGCGATCGAGGATGCGATCGACCGCACCGGACGCGACGTGGTCATCACCTTCAACTACCGCTACTCCCCGCGCAACAGTGCGCTGCGGCAGATCCTGCAGGAGGGCACGATTGGGGAGATCACCTCGATCGACTTCTCCTGGATGCTCGACACCAAGCACGGCGCGGACTACTTCCGCCGCTGGCACCGCGAGAAGGAGCACTCCGGCGGCCTGCTCGTGCACAAGTCCAGCCACCACTTCGATCTCGTCAACTGGTGGCTCCGGTCCGTCCCCACCCGCGTCTACGCGTCGGGCGGGCTGCGCTTCTACGGTGCGGAGAACGCCGACGCGCGCGGGCTCGGCGCACGCGCTCCGCGCGGAAGCCACGACGACGCCGGCGCCTTCGAACTCGACCTGCGGGCCGACGCGAACCTCAAGGCCCTGTACTTCGATGCCGAGGAGCACGACGGATACCTGCGCGACCGCGACGTGTTCGGCGAGGGGATCACCATCGAGGACAATCTCGCGCTCGTGGTCGACTACGCCTCCGGCGCGACTCTCAGCTACTCACTGAACGCGCACGCGCCGTGGGAGGGCTACCGCGTCGCCGTCAACGGCACGAAGGGACGCGTGGAGCTCGAGGTCGTCGAGCGCGGCGCGGTGCTCGCCGACGAGGGCCTGCATCCGGTGCTCGACCCCAGCGCCGTCGACGCCGGAACCTCCGGATCGCTGCGCCCCGAAGGCGAGCGCCTTCTGGTGCAACGGCACTGGGAGGCCGCGACCGAGGTCGCGATCGAGAACCTCGCCGGCGGGCACGGCGGCGGCGACCGGCTGCTGCTGGCCGACGTGTTCGAGGGCCCCGGCGACGACCCGCTCCAGCGTCCCGCCGACTGGCGCGACGGTGTGCGTTCCATCTCGGTCGGCATCGCCGGCAACCGGTCGCTCGCGACGGGCATGCCGGTGCGTGTGGCCGACCTCGGCATCCGCTTCCTCGCCGCGAGCCCGGAGTCGGTGCCGGCGTGACGCGCATCGTCGTCACCGGTGGCGCCGGCCGGCTCGGGCGCTCGCTCGTGGCCGGTCTGGCTGATGCCGGACACGAGATCGTCTCGCTCGATCGTGAGGTCTCGGATGCGGTCGAGCTGACCTCGCGGGACGCGGTCACGCAGGCGGCCGTCGACCTCACCGACGCCCACGCCGCAGCCGCGGTGGTGGCGGATGCGCGGGCCGACGCGCTCGTGCACCTCGCCGCGATCGCCGTGCCCTTCAGCGCACCCGAAGACGTCATCCTGCGCACGAACGCCGCGCTCGCCCTGAACACGATGTCCGCGGCCGTCACCGCCGGTGTGCCGCGGATCGTCACCGCGTCGAGCCCCACCGTGCTCGGCT
The DNA here is from genome assembly GCF_002321605.1 of Microbacterium sp. UBA1612. Classification (NCBI taxonomy): domain Bacteria; kingdom Bacillati; phylum Actinomycetota; class Actinomycetes; order Micrococcales; family Microbacteriaceae; genus Microbacterium; species Microbacterium sp. UBA1612. The sequence continues at coordinate 84,448 of NZ_DCMW01000035.1, read as the reverse complement.
ACGGATCCCCCACCGGATGGGTGCCGCCGTCGATGCCCCTCGACGAGTCCACGCCGCCCCGGCCGTGGAACGCCTACGCCCTGTCGAAGCTGCTCGCCGAGCAGACCGCGGCGATGCTCGCGCGCCAGACCGGCGACGCGACGCGGTTCGCGGCGTTCCGGCCGTGTTACGTCATCGCGCCGGAGGAGTGGGAGGGAGCCCTCACGCAGCAGGGGCACACCGTGCGCGAGCGCCTCGACGATCCGGCGCTGTCGGCGCCGGCCGTGTTCAACTACGTCGACGCCCGCGACGTCGCCGCCTTCGTCGACGTGCTCCTGGCCGCGATGGGCGACATCCCGAACGCCGAGACCTTTTTCGTCGGCGCCGATGACGCGCTCGCTCGCGAACCGCTGTGCGATCTCGTGCCGCGCTTCCACCCCGGAACCGAGGAGGTCGCGGCGGGCCTTGTCGGCACGACCCCGGCGTTCACGAGCGCGAAGGCCGCGCGCCTGATCGGATGGCGCCCCACCCGCACCTGGCGCGACGAACTCGCCGCCGCGGACGCCCGCGCCGCGGGATCGTCCCCCGACTCCCGAAAGGACACCGCCGCGTGAGCACCGGAATCGCCTTCGACGGCATCCTCTTCTTCCCCGTCACGCCCTTCGACGCCGACGACCGCGTCGACGATGAGCTGCTGCGGCGCCACGTCGGCACCACGATGGAGCACGGCCCGGGCGGGGTGTTCCCGGCGTGCGGCACGGGCGAGTTCCACGCCCTGTCGACGGATGAGGCCGCGCAGGTCGTGCGGTCCACGGTCGAGACGGTCGCCGGGCGCGTTCCCGTCGTCGCGGGCGCCGGCGGTCCGCTCGGCCACGCGATCGGGGTCGCACGCGCGGCTGCGGATGCGGGAGCCGACGCGCTCCTCGTCCTCCCGCCGTACCTCGTCGGCGGACCGCAGGCGGGCCTGATCGCCTACGTCGAGGCGATCGCGGCGGCATCCGATCTGCCCGTCGTCGTCTACCACCGCGCCAACGCGCAGTACTCCGTCGATGCGATGCGGCACCTCGCGCGCAATCCCAAGGTCATCGGCTTCAAGGACGGGGCCGGCGACATCGGCACGGCGCAGCTGATCGTGCGCGCGGTCGCGGAGGAGGGCCGCGACGACTTCGCCTTCTTCAACGGCCTGCTCACCGCCGAGCTCACCCAGGGGGCGTACCGCGGCATCGGCGTGCCGCTGTATTCCTCGGCGGCGTTCGCGATGATCCCCGAGGTCGCCGCCGCCCACTACCGTGCGTACATCGCCGGCGACGAGGACCGCCGCCTGCAGCTGCTCGACGGGTTCTTCCGCCCGCTCGTCGCGCTGCGCGACGAGACCCCCGGCTTCGGCGTCTCTCTCATCAAGACGGGCCTGCGGCTGTCGGGGATGCCGGTCGGCGGCGTGCGCGCCCCGCTCGTCGACCCCTCGCCCGCCCAGGAGGAGCGCCTGGCCGAGATCCTCGAGGCCGGACGGGCCCTGCTGTGACCGCGGTCGCTGCGGCGGAGGAGCATCCGACCGTCGCGACCTTCGAGACCCGGCTGATCCGGGTGCCGCTGACGCGCCCGTGGGGCGCCGAAGTCACCTCCGTCGGTGTCGTCGAGACGCACGTGGTGCGCTCGGACGGAGCGGAGGGCTGGGGCTTCTCGTGGACGCCGCAGATCGGCGCCGAAGCGGTGCACGCGATGCTCGCGAACGACGTCGCCGCCTTCGCCCGCGGGCGTTCGGCAGACCCGGGTTCGGAGTCCCTGGCGCTGTGGCAGCACCTCCACGAGGCCGGCGGCGGCGGGGTCACCACCATCGCGATGGCCGGGCTCGACCTCGCGCTGTGGGATGCGGCGGCGCGCGAGCGGGGCACGTCGCTCACCGGGTTCCTCGGCGGGCAGCGTCGCAGCGCCCGCGCCTACGGCTCCGGCGTGAACCTGCATTACCCGATCGACGATCTCGTCGCCCAGGCGCGACGGTGGGTGGATGCCGGCTTCGACGCCGTGAAGGTCAAGGTCGGCAAGCCCGACGTCGCGGAGGACCTCGACCGCATGCGTGCGGTGCGCGAGGTACTCGGGCCCGACCGCGCGCTCATGATCGACGCGAATCAGCGCTGGGACCTCGACCGCGCGACGCGGAACCTCGAGGTGCTCGCCGAGGTGGCGCCGGCGTGGATCGAGGAGCCGCTGCGCGCCGACGACCTGGCCGGGCACATCGCCCTGTCCGAGCGCCTGGCCGCCACCAGCCGCATCCCGATCGCCGTGGGCGAGAATCTGCACAACGTCTTCCGCTTCGACGACTTCCTGCGCACCGGAGCCGCCCAGATCGTGCAGCCGAACGTCGTGCGCGTCGGCGGCATCACGCCGTTTCTGGGGATCGCCGCCGTCGCGGCCGAGTACGGTGCCGCCGTGCATCCGCACCTGCTGCCGGAGCTCTCGGGACAGCTGGCGCTGTGCCTGCGCGGTGTCCCCGGCGTGCCGGATCCGCTCGTCGAAGACGTCGAAGACGCCGGCTTCGGCGAGCTCGACGCCCTGCGGGACCCCTCGCCCGTCCGCATCCACAACGGCGCCCTCACCGAGACCGACCATGTCGGGCTCGGCATCCGCTTCACCTGACCGCCTGCGACCACTCGGGAGCAATCATGAGCACCAGCATCACCGACCTCGACCGCCTCGTGTCCGCCGCCGCG
>NZ_DCMW01000035.1:62061-81367 GCF_002321605.1 Microbacterium sp. UBA1612 | reverse complement strand
GCCGACGCACTCGACGCGCACGCCGACGAGCTCGTCGCGATCGCCGACGAGGAGACCCGCCTCGGCGAGACCCGCCTGCGCGGCGAGGTCGGGCGCACGACCGGCCAGCTGCGCCTGTTCGCGAGCGTCGTCGAGGAGGGCTCGTACCTCGAGATCACGATCGACGACGCCGACGGCGCCGCCACCCCGCCGCGCCCCGAACTGCGACGGATGCTCACCGGCGTCGGCCCGGTGGCGGTGTTCTCGGCCTCGAACTTCCCCTTCGCGTTCTCCGTCGCCGGCGGCGACACCGCCTCGGCCCTCGCGGCCGGGAACCCCGTGGTCGTGAAGGCGCACTCCGGCCATCCCCGCCTGTCCGAGCGCACCGCCGAGATCGTCGCCGCGGCCCTGGAAGCGGCGGGAGCACCCGCGGGCTCGCTCGGTCTCGTCGAGGGTCGCGAAGCCGGCAACGCCCTCGTGCAGCATCCCTCGATCCAGGCCGCCGGGTTCACCGGCTCGCTGGGCGGCGGACGCGCCCTGTTCGACCTGGCGACCGGGCGAGAGGACCCCATCCCCTTCTACGGCGAGCTCGGCAGCGTCAATCCCGTGGTTCTCACCCCGGCCGCCGTCGCGCGGCGCGGTGAGGCGCTCGCGCAGGGCCTGGTCGCCTCGTTCACGCTCGGGGTCGGGCAGTTCTGCACCAAGCCGGGTGTGGTGTTCGTCCCGGCCGGATCCGGCTTCGACGAGCTCGTCGCGCGCCTCGTTCCGGGCGCATCCGGTGGGCCGCTGCTGACCGACCGCATCACCGCGGCGTTCCCGTCCGGTCTCGCGCACCTCGAGGCCGACCCGTCGGTCTCGGTCGTGGCCGGATCCGCCGAACAGGCCGAGGGCACCGCGCAGCCGGTCGTGCTGAGGACCGATGCCGCCGCCGTCGCGGATCGGCCCGAGACGCTGCTCGAGGAGTGCTTCGGCCCCGTGACGCTGCTGGTCGAGTACGCCGACGACGCCGCGCTGCAGCGTGCCCTGGAGGCGGTGCCGGGCAGCCTCACGGCCACCCTGCACGCCGAGGACGACGACGCCGTCGACGACGTGCTCGAGGTGCTGCAACGCAAGGCCGGACGCGTGCTGTTCGCCGGCTGGCCAACTGGCGTGGCGGTGACGTGGTCGCAGCAGCACGGCGGTCCGTGGCCGGCGACCACCTCGCTGCACACCTCGGTCGGCGCGACGGCGATCCGCCGGTTCCTGCGGCCGATCGTCTTCCAGGACGCCCCGCAGCGTCTGCTGCCTCCGGTGCTGCGCGACGACGCCTTCCCGTCGCTCCCGCACCGCCGGAACGGCATCCTCACCCTCCCCTGACGCGGTGCCGCCGGGCTCCGGTGGGCCGCGGGGCTCCGGCGACGGTGGGGAAGTGACGTGGGGGGGCTCCGGCGAGGCTGGGGCTCCGGCGAGCCACGGGGCTCCGGCGGGCCGCGGGGCTCCGGTGGGCCGCGGGGCTCCGGCGAGGCTGGGGCTCCGGCGACGGTGGGGCGGTGACGCCGCGGGCTGGCAACGACGGGCTGCGGCCGGGCGGCGCGGGCCGGCGACGATAGGCTGCGGCCGGGCGGTGGCCCCGGCGATGGTGGGGGCCGCGTCTCCGCTCACGTCGTGCCCCAACTCAGGCTGGGCGAACCGAACGGCCCGGATTCCAGGCCTCCCGGCCGTACCCGGGCTCCTCCATCCTGAGTTGGTGCACACGTCGGGTGTGACACCGGGGCGGCATCGAGTCGAGACCTTGCCTCACCGGGCGACAGACGACAGAAGGCGCCGAACCCCCGCACGTGGTGTCACCTGTCGGCGTCTCGACGGGCGACGGGCACCAACTCAGGCTGGGGGACCACGAGCCGCCGGAATTCCGACCTCTCGGCCGTACCCGAACTCCCCGAGCCTGAATTGGTGCACACGGTGGGGTGAGACTCCGGTGCGGCATCGAGTCGACCATCCGGTGCCGCGCCAGGGGACAGACGGCAAAGACGCCGACGCCCGCACGAGGTGTGAGTTGTCGGGCGTCCTGACCGGCGACGTGCGCCAACTCAGATTGGGGGCCGGAATTCCGGCCTCTCCGTCTCATCCGAACTCCACGAGCCTGAATTGGTGCACCGATGGGACGGCAAGCGAAGGCCACGCGACGGCAGCGGCATACGACAGGGCGGCCACGCGACGGGCGGCACCGCTGTGACACGTGCACCAACTCAGGCTGGATGGCACTCACCGGGCCGGGAAATCGATACCAGGCCGCATCTGGACCTCCTCAGCCTGAGTTAGGCACCAGCACGCGGGCGGAGGGAGGTCGGGGCGACCGGGGGCGGGCAGGCGGCGGGGTCAGAGGCGGAGGAGGTCGGGTGGACGGAGGAAGGTCAGAGGGATGCGGCGAGGGCGGCGCCGGCTTGCGCGAGCCACGTCGCGGGGTCGGCCATGGCCGCCTCCGGCGTTCCCGCCAGGTCGGTCAGCGACGCGGTGGCGGCGAAGGCCGAGGTGTCGGCGTCGGGCGAGATGCGGCCGGCGACGAGCAGCGCGGGCACGCCGGCAACCGCCGCCAGGTGGTGCACCCGGGACGGCACCTTGCCGGCGGCCGACTGGCCGTCGAATGCGCCCTCGCCCGTGACGACGACGGCGGCGCCGCCGATCGCGTCGGCGAGCCGGATGAGCTCGGCGACCTCTTCGGCGCCGGGAACGAGCTCGCCGCCCCACAGGCGCAGGGCGAAGCCGGTACCGCCGGCGGCACCCGAACCGGGTGCGTCCGGGTCGACCCCGACGAGGTCGGCGAGGCGGGCGAGCGCTGCATCCACAGCCGGGATGTCGTCCCCACCCAGACCCTTCTGCGGACCGAAGACGGCTGCCGCTCCCCGCGGGCCCGTCAGCGGATGCGTGACGTCGCTCAACACACGGACGCCGCCGGCTGGAAGCGGGGCGAGACCCGACAGATCGACCTCGGCCACATCGCCGAGTCCGCGCGCACCGGGAGCGACGGGCGCGCCGTCGACGTCGAGCACGCGCGCGCCGAGCGCGGCGAGCATCCCCACCCCCGCGTCCGTCGACGCGCTCGAACCGATTCCGAGGACCAACCGCGAGACGCCGTGGTCCAGCGCGGCGGCGATCGCCTGCCCGAAGCCGCGTGTGTCGGCGTCGAGCGGCCGGAGTCGCGGGGGCGTTCCCAGCAGCTCGATGCCCGAGGTGCCGGCGAGTTCGACGACCCCGGTGCCGGCGTCGGCGGCGGCGGTCGGCGGAAGCAGCAGCCAGTGCGCCTCGACGGGCGCGCCCTCCGGTCCATCGACCGTCACGGGCATGAGCGTCGCCCCGGGCACGGCCGCCGCGAAGGCGGCGACGGTGCCTTCGCCGCCGTCCGCCATCGGCCGGTGCACGATCCGGTCGCCCGGTCGCACGCGGTGCCACCCCGCTTCAAGCGCGTCAGCGGCGGCGTCTGCGGCGATCGAGCCTTTGAACGAGTCCACCGCGAGCACCACGGTGCCTGGAGGACGGCCCTCGGTCGCTCCGGTCATGCCACTCCTTCGTCGACGCGGTCGCGATGGGATGGACTCCGGTGGAGCATCCCACGGAAAGCGTATTCCACTCGAAAGGACGAAGCGACTAGGCGTCGACCGGCCGCGCGGTGCCCTCCGTCACATGGACGACCTCGCCGGTCTCGATCTCGACCCCGACGACGAACTTCCCCGATGGCGTCGCTCGAACGTCGATGACCTCCCCCTCCCCGCGAGGCGTTGCGACGACGGTACCGGGCGTGAGGGATGAGCGCGTCACGCCTCGATCCTCCGCCGCCCGACGGAGCGGCGGGCGACGCGGCACACGCGGTCACCGTCGAGGTGCCGTGCTGGCCCGTTCGACGAGCTGGGCCGGGATGACCGCGCCACCCCCGGACGGATCATCGATGAGGGCCGATACGGCAGCCTCGCCGAGCGCGTCGAAGTCCTGCCGCACGGTCGTCAGCGGCGGCCGGTAGTCCCGGGCGTCCGGCACGTCGTCGAATCCGACCACGCTCACGTCCGCGGGAACGTCGAGCCCCCGCTCGGCGAGGCCCCGGAGCATCCCGAGCGCCATCTGGTCGTTCGCGCAGAACACCGCCGTCGCGGCGTCGTCAAGCAGCGCCGCGGCGGTGTGGCCGGCGCCCGACGTCCACGCACCGCGCAGCGGCTCCGCGACCTCGAGCCCCGCATTCTCGAGCGCCTCGCGCCAACCGCGCTCGCGCTCGGCCGCCGCGTAGCTGCCCAGCGGACCGGCGAGGTGACGGATGCGCGTATGACCGAGCGCGATGAGGTGCCGTGTCGCCGCCCGCGCGCCGCCGGCATGGTCGGTCTGCGCGGTACCGGTGCGCCCGGCACCCGCCTGCCCGGCACCCGGCCGACCGTTCCGCGCCGAGGCGGTGGCGGGATGTGCGGAACTCCCCGGCCCCGCCGCATCCTCCGCGGGCGCGTCGACGACGACCAGCCGCAGGCCCTCCGGCGGTGCGACGTCCCGTGCGAGGAGGGTCGCCTCGTTCAGCACGACTACACCGTCGACGCCCTGGTCCTCGAGCCGCTCGAAGGCCGACGCGATGCCGCCGTCGACCTCGGCGTGCAGCGTGACCACGACGAGGGCGAGGCCCCGGGACGCGGCCGCATCCGAGACCGCTTGCAGCATGCGCGAGTTGCCGACCGTGGCGAGGGTCGACACCACGAGCCCGATGGTGTGGGTGCGACCGGTGCGCAGCGCACGTGCCGCGCGATGCGGCCGGTAGCCCAGCTCGGCCATCGCCGCCTCGACGCGCGCCCGCGTCGCCGGATCCACCCGCGGGCTGCCGTTGACCACGCGCGAGACCGTCTGTCCGGAGACGCCGGCGCGCGCGGCCACGTCAGCCATCGAGACCCGCCGCACCTGTCCCGCGATCCGCCTCGGCATGCGTTCCCCTCTCGCACCGACCGGCGTCATCGGGTGAACAACGCAGGCATGTTGACGCTAACACACCCCTCCAGGTACCGTGTTGACGTGAACACACCTGAGTTCTTCACGGCCGAGCTGTCCGGCGGCGTCGTCAAGCGGGCCACCCGCCTCGCCGACGGCCGCGAGCTGATCTACTTCGACGACCCGGGCACGTCGCTGCCGGCCGAGCGCGCCATTGACGCCCGCACCCTGGATGCGCGCCCCGCCACCGCGACGATGCGGCGGGATGTGCTCACCGGCGACTGGGTCTCGATCGCCGCGGCACGTCAGAACCGCACGTTCCTGCCGCCGGCGCACCTCGATCCGCTCGCTCCGCAGACCGCGACCAACCCGTCGGAGGTGCCCTCCGTCTACGACGTCGCGGTGTTCGAGAACAAGTCGCCCTCGTTCGGCCCGGCCCTGGCCCGCGCCACCGGCGACGCACCCGCAGCCGACGATGCGCCGCAGAGCCTCGACGACCTCGACGCTCCGGGGCTCGGCCGCACCCGCACGTCGGTCGGACGCTGCGAGGTCGTGTGCTTCAGCCCCGAGCACGCGGGGTCGTTCGGCACCCAGAGCGCCACACGCGCCCGCACCGTCATCGAGGCGTGGGCCGATCGCACCGCCGCGCTCTCCTCCCTGCCCGGCATCGCGCAGGTGTTTCCGTTCGAGAACCGCGGCGAAGAGATCGGGGTCACCCTTCAGCACCCGCACGGTCAGATCTACTCCTATCCGTACATCACCCCCCGCACCCAGTCGCTGCTGCGCTCGATCGCCCGCGAGGGCGACGACCTGTTCGCGCGCATCGTCGCGTTCGAGGCGGCCGGTCCCCGGGTCGTGCTCGAAGCCGAGCACTGGCTCGCCTACGTGCCCTTCGCGGCGCGCTGGCCGATCGAACTGCACCTCGCGCCCCGGCGCCATGCCGCCGACTTCACCGAGCTGACGGATGCCGAGCGCGACGAACTCGCGACGGTCTACCTGCGTCTGCTCCGCGGCGTCGACGCCCTGTACGACACCCCCACGCCGTACATCGCCGCGTGGCACCAGGCCCCGGTCGCCGTCGGACGCGACACGGCGCGCCTGCACCTGCAGCTGACCTCCCCGCGCCGCGCCGCCGACAAGCTGAAGTACCTCGCCGGATCCGAGGCCGCCATGGGGGCCTGGATCGGCGACATCCCGCCCGAAGCCGCCGCCGACCGCCTGCGCGAGGCCGTCGCATCCATCCCGGAGGTGTCCCTGTGACCTCGCCCGAACCCGCATCAGACACCGCCCGGCAGGCACGCGAGCTCTTTCGCGAGCTGACCGGAGCCGAGCCGGTGGGAACGTGGTCGGCGCCGGGCCGAGTGAACCTCATCGGCGAGCACACCGACTACAACGACGGCTTCGTGCTGCCCTTCGCCATCCCCTTCCGCACGCACGTCGCGGTGGCTCCACGCACCGACGGCGTGCTGCGGGTCGTGTCGGAGGTCGACCCGGTGCCGGTCGAGGTGCCGGTCGCCGAACTCGAGGCCCTGTTCCCCGCGCGTCGCGACGAGGTGCCGGAGTGGGCCCGGTACCCGCTCGGTGTCGCGTGGGCGCTGCTCGCCGCATCCGGAACCGCCGCGACCGACGTCACCGGCGCCGACCTGGCCTTCTCGTCCGATGTGCCGGTGGGCGCGGGCCTGTCGTCGTCCGCGGCGATCGAGGGGGCAACGGCGACCGCGCTCGCCGACACGTGGGGGCTCGATCTCGACCGGGTCGCCCTCGCCCGGGCCGGACGCACCGCCGAAAATGATGCGGTGGGAGCACCCACCGGGATCATGGATCAGATGGCCTCGATGCTGGGCGAAGCCGACGCGGCCATCTTCCTGGACTGCCGCACGCTCGCCACCGAGGTCGTCGACCTCGGGTTCGACGCCGCCGACCTCGAGCTCGTCGTGATGGACACCGGCGTGAAGCACTCCCACGCCACCGGCGGCTACGGCGAGCGGCGTGCCGCCTGCGAGCGCGGGGCCGCGGCGATGGAGGTCGCGGCGCTCCGCGACGTCTCGGTCGACGACCTGCCGCGGGTGGCCGAGCGCGTCGACGAGGTGACGTTCCGCCGCGTGCGCCACATCGTGACCGAGAACCAGCGCGTGCTGGACACCGTGGCGGTGCTGCGGGATGCCGGACCCACCGCGATCGGCGAGCTCCTCGTCGCCTCGCACGCGTCGATGCGAGACGACTTCGAGATCTCGGTGCCCGAGCTCGACACCGCGGTGGATGCCGCGCTGGCCGCCGGCGCGATCGGCGCCCGCATGACCGGCGGCGGGTTCGGCGGGGCCGCGATCGCCCTGGTCTCGCGCGAGAAGGTCGCCGACGTGACCGACGCCGTGCGGCGTGCGTTCGCCGCTCGCGGCTTCGCCGACCCTCACGTGTTCTCTGTCACCGCCGCCGCCGGCGCCGGCCGCGACGCCTGAGGCCTCGCAGCGGCCGTACCCCACCACGCGCATCGCGGACGGTCAAGCCCTGGCTCGCACGTGTCGCCGGCCGTAGCGTCGACGGCGGATCGGACACTCCGGTCCGCCCCGGCATCCCGGGAGCGCAGCGAGAAGGGCGACCGCACGTGGCGTACATCACCGTCGGGACCGAGAACTCGGTCGACGTCGAGCTCCACTACACCGACCAGGGACCGAGCACCGGAACACCGGTCGTGCTCATCCACGGCTATCCGCTGAACGGGGAGTCGTGGGCCCGGCAGCAGTATCCGCTGCTGGATGCCGGCTACCGCGTCATCGCCTACGACCGGCGCGGCTTCGGGGCATCCACGAAGACCGCCTCCGGCGCCGACTACGACACGTACGCCGCCGACCTCCACGCACTCATGGAAGAGCTGGACCTTCGCGACGCCGTGCTCCTCGGCTTCTCCATGGGCACCGGCGAGATCGCCCGCTACCTGGGCCGCTACGGCGCCGACCGCGTCGCCAAGGCCGGGCTGCTCAGCGGCATCCTCCCCTACCTGCTCGCCACCGACGACAACCCCGACGGCGCGGGGCCGCAGGGGTTCTTCGACGACCTGCGCGCACAGGTGAGGGATGACCGCTTCGCCTTCGTGCGCGGGTTCTTCGAGGGCTTCTACAACCTCGAGGAGAACCTCGACCGGCGCATCTCGCAAGACGCCGTCGACGCGAACGTGCAGGTGGCCGCGCACGCGGGCAACGTCGCGATCGCCGATGCGACGCTGACGTGGCCGACCGACTTCCGCGCCGACATCGCCGAAGTGGCCGCGAGCGGCATCCCGTGCCTGATCGTGCACGGCACCGCCGACAACGTCGTGCCCATCGACGCGTCGGCCCGACGGCTGCGGGATCTCCTGCCACAGGCGACGTACGTCGAGCTCGAAGGGGCACCGCACGGCCTGCTGTGGACCCACGCCGACCAAGTGAACGAGGCTCTCTCGGCGTTCCTGTCGGTGTGAATCTCCGCCGCCGCCGCGGCGCACGGGGGCGCGGCGGCGCCGGAGTAGCCTGGGTGAGCCACCGACCCGCACCAGGAGGACGGCGTGAGCGAGACCCCCCGACGATTCCCCGCATCCGTCTACCGCGAGGGCGACGAACCCGACCCGCGGTTTAGTCTCGCCAACGAGCGCACCTTTCTCGCGTGGGTGCGCACGGCCCTCGCCCTCATGGCCGGCGGGGTCGCGCTCGAGGCTCTCGAACTTCCCGAGAACACCGGCTTCCGCCTCGCCGCCGCCCTGATCTTCGTGCTCCTGGGCCTGCTGGCCGCCGTGCACGCATGGCTGAGCTGGGCCCGCACCGAACGCGCGCTCCGTCGCAGCAGCGCCCTGCCCGCGCCCGCGACCGCCCTGATCATCGTCGTGGGCGTCGTGGTCGCCGTCGGCCTCGTGCTCGCCGGCTTCGTGCTGGAGCTGCGGTGACCGACCGCCCGTTCGACCCCGGCCTGCAGCCCGAGCGGACGCTCCTGTCGTGGCGTCGCACGTGCCTGGCCCTCGCGGTCGCGAGCCTCGTCTCGGTGCGCTTCGCCGCCGAGATCCTCGGGGTCGCCGCGATCGCCTTCGGGGTGGTGGGGCTGGTCATGGCCATCGCCGCCTACGTCGCCGCCGGGCACCGCTATCGCCGGGCGCACCAGGCCCTGAGCACCGACGGCGAGCTGCCGACCGACGGGGCGGCGCTGGTTCTCATGCTCGGAGCCCTGGTGACCATCGGCACGGCGTGCGCCGTGTATGTCGTCGGCATCGCCGCATCCCGTCTCTGACCCGGCACGCGAGCAGACACATAAGCCATACGACATTTGGCTTTGAGGTTCGAGCATTGTTCGGTTTACTTCTCCCATGGCACGAAGAGGTTCCTACGCGAAGGGCGTGGCGAAGCGGGAGGAGATCCTCGAGCGAGCCCTCGACGTGATCGCGCGCGAGGGGTTCCGTCGCACATCCGTCAAAGACCTGGCCGAGGCCGTCGGCCTCAGCCAGGCCGGGCTCCTGCACTACTTCGGCACGAAGGAGCAGCTGTTCACGGAGATCCTCCGCAAGCGCGACGAGCTCGACAATGCCGCGCTCGGCGCCGCGACCGGCGACCGGACGCACGACGACGCCATGCGCGAGGGCTGGGTCGGCGTCATCCGCCACAACCAGCGCGTGCCGGGACTGGTGCACCTGTTCGCCGCGCTGTCCGTCGACGCCGCGGACGCGGAGCACCCGGCGCACGACTACTTCATCGAGCGGAACAGGCGCCTGCGAGAGACCCTCGCCGAGGCCATCGAGGATCGCCTCGACCCGCGCGTCGACCCGGAGACAGCCGGGCGCCTGCTGCAGGCGGTTGCCGACGGCCTGCAGCTGCAGTGGATGCTCGAGCCCGACCTCGACATGGCCGCCGCGACCGGCGCGCTCCTCGACATCCTCGTGCCGCCCAGGGAGGATGCGACGTGAGCGCCGATCCGGTCGCCGATACCTCCGCAGGCCGCGTGCGCGGCCGGTGGCGCGACGTCGACGGCATCCGTTCGGCGGCCTTCCTCGGCATTCCGTACGCCGAGCCGCCGGTGGGCGACCTGCGGTTCGCCGCGCCCGTGCCGCGTACGCCCTGGGACGGCGAGCGCGACGCGACCGGATTCGGCGCGACCCCGCAGCGGATCGACGGCGGCGAGACGCTCATCCCGGAACCGGCGATCGCGGGAGAGGACATCCTGTCGGTGAACGTCTTCACACCCGCGCCTGGTGGCGACCACCTGCCGGTCATCGTCTACATCCACGGCGGCGGGTACGTCTCGGGGTCGCCCGCGAGCGCCTGGTACGACGGCGCGGCCTTCGCGCGCGACGGTGTCGTCACGGTGACCCTGTCGTACCGGCTCGGGTTCGACGGGTTCGGGCATGTTCCGGGCGCCCCGGCGAATCGCGGGGTGCGGGACTGGGTCGCCGCGCTGGAGTGGGTGCGGGAGAACATCGCCGCGTTCGGCGGCGACCCCGACCGCGTGACGCTCGCGGGCCAGTCTGCCGGCGGCGGAGCCGTGCTCACCCTGCTCGCGCTCCCCGCCGCACGCGGACTGTTCCGCGCGGCGTGGGCGATGTCGCCCGCCCTCGCCGACGTCTCGCCCGAGACGGCACGCTCACTGTCGGCGAGGATCGCACACCTCGCCGGCGTGCCCGCCACGCGGGAGGGATTCGGTGCCGTGCCGCGCGAGGATCTCCCCGCCCTCGAGCGTCGGGCAGCGAGACCGGAGTCCGGCTCGAGACTCGAGGCGCTCCGGGCGCTCGTCGACGACGCGCTGTCGTGGGGACCCGCCGTCGACGGTGAACTCATCGAACGACCCACGGTGGATGCGATCCGCGACGGCGCGGGAGACGACATCCCGCTGGTGATCGGCGCGGTCGATGACGAGATGACCTTCATCACCGACCGGGCGCGACGGCCCCTTCGCGTGGTGCCGGCGGGTATCGCCCTGGGACTGCTCGGCGTCGAGCGGGGGCGGCGCCGCGACTACCTCGCGGCGAACGCCGAGCAGCGCCGCCGAGGCACGGCCGCGGTCCTCGGCCGATACCTCGGCGATGTCGTCTTCCGGTCGCTCGTGGCGCGCGTCGCGCAGGCGCGGGAGGGCGCGCCCGCCCCGACGTGGGCCTACCGGTTCTCGTGGGTGTCGCCGACGAAGGGTTGGGCGCTGCACTGTCTCGACGTGCCCTTCTGGTTTGACGTGCTCTCCGCGGAGCGGGTCGCCGCGATCGCCGGCGAGGCTCCGCCGCGGGCCCTCGCGGCCGCGGTGCACGACAGCGCCGCCGCCTTCGCCCGCACGGGAGACCCGGGGTGGCGACCATGGTCGGAGGCGCCCGGCACCACCCGCGTCTTCGGCGGGTCAGGGCCGCTGCCCGGGGTGATTGCCGACGGCTACCGCTCCGTCGCCCCGCTCGTGTGACCCGTCGCGTGCTGACCAGTCTCCTGTGACTCGGCGCGTGTGACTCCGCCTCCCACGTCGACAACGCCGCCTCGCGCGTAGACAACGCCGCCGCGCGCGTCAACAACGCAGGAGATTCCGGGCGAATCCCGCGCTCCTGGCCTCCACAGGGCCGACGCGCCACAGATCTCCGGTGTTGTTCACGCAACGCGCCGCGACAGAGCGCCTCCGGCGGTGCCCGAGAAGAGTCCGCGGATGGCTGCGACCACCTCCTCCGGTCCCCACATGATGTCTTCCGCGATCGGCCGATACACCGCGAAGCCACGCGCGGCAGCCGCCTGATCCCGACGACGGTCGCGGCGCTGCGCCTCCCAATCGGCGTGGAACTCCTCGCTGTCGCACTCGATGATGAGCCACCCGTCGACGAGGAAGTCGACCCGCCCGACGCCGGTGATCCGGACCTGCACCTCGTAACGCAGGCCGAGGGCCCGAAGGATCAGCCGCACCAGTGTCTCCGGTCCCGACTCAGCTCTGCCGTCGACCAGGGGCAGTAGGGCCGTGTACCTCCCGGCGAGCGCGCCGAACAGTTCCCGCAGGTCGTCGCGGTGCACATACCCCCGCTGCAGCGCCGAGTCGATCGAGGCGATCGCCGCGCGAGGACTCTGGCACCTCACCGCGCACGCGACCGCGTCGAGCGGTTCGACGGAGGTGGCGCACGGGTGTGGGCGACGGACCAACCGCCCCCAGTGACGCCGCACCGGCCGGGATATCCCGGGCACACGGGAGGCGTGCTCCGGAAGATGAACGTCGAGATCGGCGCGCTCCATCACGAAGACGCCGGCGCGACGCAGCTCGGACGTGCACGTCAACAGGCCCCCGATGCTCACCGCGTCCACCGTGTCGACGGGCACGCCCATCGGAAGATAGGCGTTTCGTCGCGGGTGCAGGAGCGTGCCCGCCGTCACGGCTCGCGCGAGGTCGCGATCCGTGACGCCTTCCTCGCGCAGATCGCGGCGACGGGCGAGAAGCGGGGCGGGTTCGGCATGTCTGGCCATCGGCCAACCGTGCCCGGATGCCGCAGACGTCCGGGCAAGTCGCGACCACCCTGTGGATCGATGCGGCAACTGCCGAGCCGGGGAGGAGAAGTGGCCGCGGCCGCCTCCGGTGAACAGCACAGGAGAAACGACGGGGAAAGGGCCGTGGGCGCCCGGATAGCGGCCACACCGCGCGGATCTCCTGTGTTGTTCACCGGCGGAGCGCAGCGCGCCCGCGTCTCGTCACGAGAGGAGTATCCGGGTCGGGTGCAGGCGAGCGGCGACGCGACGCAGGCCACATGGTGTGAACAAGACAGGAGAAACAGTCGGATTCCGGGCTGCCGGTGGCTCTCAGCGGGTGTTGCGCGCGGATCTCCTGTGTTGTTCACCGGCGGCCGCGGCACCGACCCTCGCCTGCACGCCCGCCGGCGGAGCGGGTCAGGCGAGGGACGGGATGACGTGGCGCTCGAAGAGGTCCATGCCGGAGGTGTCGTAGGCGGCCTCGGGGAAGTAGTGGATGGCGTAGCCGAGACCGTGCCGCCCGCGCTCGGCGAGGCGCTCGGCCACCTGCTCGACCGTGCCGAAGCCGGGCGAGGCGAGATACTCCTGCTCGAGCGCGTCGGCACGTTCGGCGCCGATGTACGGCCGCACGCGGGCGACGACGGCGGCGAGCCGCTCGGACGCCTCCGCCTCGGTCTCCCCCACGATCGTGTTGAAATTCGAGCTGCGGACGATCTCCGCCTGGTCGCGACCGATGTCGTCGCAGTGACCACGGAGCACCGCGTCCTTGTGGTCGAACTCCTCGAGGCTGCCGGCGAAGTTCGTGTACGAGGCGTATTCCGCCGCGATGCGCAGCGTCACCTTCTCGCCGCTGCCGGCGATCCACATCGGGATGCCGCCGTCCTGCACGGGCAGCGGCCGCACGATCGCGCCGTCGACCTGGTAGTGCTTCCCGGCGAGTGTGGCCGTGCCGGTCGTCCAGGCCTGGCGCATGATCTCGACGCCCTCGCGCAGCATCCCGAGTCGCTCGCCGATGCGCGGGAAGCCGTAGCCGTACGCGGTCCATTCGTGCTCGTACCAGCCGCCGCCGATCCCCATCTCGGTGCGTCCGGCCGACACGTGGTCGACGGTGGCGGCGACCTTCGCCAGGTAGGCGGGGTTGCGGTAGCCCATGCACGTGCACATCTGGCCGAGACGGATGCGGTCGGTGGCCGCACCGAAGGCCGACATGAGCGTCCACGCCTCGTGGGTGGCCTCGTCGGTCGGCACCGGCACGGTGTGGAAGTGGTCGTAGACCCACAGCGACTCCCACGCCGCGGCGTCGGCGCGCTGCGCCAGGGCGCACATCACACGCCATTGATCGGTCGGCTCGATGTCGACGAGGTCGTGACGCCAGCCCTGCGGGATGAAGATTCCGAATCGCACCCGCTCAGCCTAGGGGGCGACCTCCACCGCCGTCTCGCCCCGCGTGGAATCGCTCCCGACGTCGACGCGGGCGTGCGGGATGCGGGCCGCCATCACCGCGATCGCGTCGGGGTTGGCGTCGACGAGGTCTGCGCGGCGGCCGAGCGCCGAGGCGACCGCGCCGGTGGTGCCGCTACCGGCGAAGAGGTCGAGTACGCGGTCCCCGGGCCGGCTGGAGGCCTGCACGATGCGACGGAGGATGCCCTCGGGCTTCTGTGTCGGGTAGCCGGTCTTCTCGCGGCCCGTGGTCGGGACGATCGTGTG
This sequence comes from Microbacterium sp. UBA1612, assembly GCF_002321605.1. Classification (NCBI taxonomy): domain Bacteria; kingdom Bacillati; phylum Actinomycetota; class Actinomycetes; order Micrococcales; family Microbacteriaceae; genus Microbacterium; species Microbacterium sp. UBA1612. Next base: position 67,319 of record NZ_DCMW01000035.1, on the reverse strand, counting down.
CCACCAGACGTCGGTGGGGAGCTTCCCCCGGGCGGCCTTCTCCGGCGTCACGAGCCCCGGCGCCATGTAGGGCTCCCGGTCGACCGCGTCGGAGTCGAACCAGTAGGTCGCCGGGTTCTTGACGTACACGAGGATCGTGTCGTGCTTGGTGGGCCACCGGCGCCGGGATTTCGCCCCGTAGTCGTAGGCCCAGATCAGCTCGTTGAGGAACCGCTCGCGGCCGAAGAGCGCGTCCATCAGCACTTTGGCGTAGTGCGCCTCGCGGTAGTCCAGGTGCAGGTAGAGCGTGCCGTCGTCGGCGAGGAGCCGCCAGGCCTCCCCCAGCCGCGGCTCGAGCCAGCCCCAGTAGTCGTCGAACCGATCGTCGTAGGCTCGCAGGTCGCCGCGGAGGCGCTCGTACTCTCGTCCGTGGAAGCCGCGCCGGACCACCGGCGGCTCCTCGCGCCGTTCAGAACTCCTCGAAACCGCGCCCTGGTGCGGCGATTCGGCCCCGGAGGGAGCCTCTACGTGCCGATCTTGAGGAGTTGTGAACGACGGACCATCGGCATCGGGCGAGAGCGCGCCGGCATCGGGCGAGGCCGCGGCGGCGTCGGCGTCCGCGCCGGCATCGGGCGACGGCGCGGCGGCGTCGTGCGGCTCCGCGATGCGCCAGACGGCGGTCTCGACGGCACGACGCTGGGCGCGGCCGGTGTTGAACGGCGGGTCGAGATAGACGAGCGTGTAGGCGCCCGATTCGAGCCCGCGTGCCACCTCGAGATTGTCGCCGTGGTGGATGACGACCTCTCCCGGCCCGTCCTCTTCGGCGGTCACGGCACCCGGTGCAGCCACGCGTCGGTGGCGAACTTCGACGCCACGAGCTTCTCGGCCTCGGCGTACTCCTCCGCGCTGATCGTGCCCCGATCGGCGCCGTAGAGGCTGGTGAAGGTGGATGCGAGGCGTTCCAGGATCTCCTCGCGCGACAGACCCGTCTGCCGCCGGAGGGGATCGACGCGCTTGGCGGCCGAGACGGTTCCCTTGTCGCTGAGCTTCTCCCGCCCGATGCGCAGCACGTCGGTGAGCACCGCGCCGTCCATGTCGTAGGAGAGCGTGGCGTGGTGGAGCACGCCGCCGTTGGCCAGCCGCTTCTGGGCGGCGCCGCCGATCTTGCCCTGCGGCGAGGCGATGTCGTTGAGCGGCTGGTAGGTCGCCTCGACCCCCATGCCGCGCAGCGCCTGCAGCACCCAGTCGTCGAGGAAGGCGTACGAGTCGGCGAAGGTCATGCCGGCCACGAGCGTGGCGGGCACGTAGAGCGAGTAGGTCACGATCGATCCGGCGCCCATCAGCATCGCCCCGCCGCCGGAGATGCGCCGCACGACATCGAAGCCGTGGCGCACGGCCCCCTCGGGGTCGACCTCGTTGCGGAACGACTGGAACGATCCGATGACGACCGCCGACTCGTTCCACTCCCACAGCCGCAGCGTGGGGCGACGGCGCCCGTCGCCGACACGCGTGGTGAGCACCTCGTCGAGCGCGAGGTTCATGCGCGGCGAGACGGGCGGCTCGTGCACGACCTCCCAGTCGAAGTCCTTCCAGCCGGGAGCCGTGACCAGCGCGCGGCGCACCGCCGTGCCGACCGCCTCCGGGGTGAAGCCGAGCAGCTGGGCCCCCTGCGGCAGGGCGCCCCGAACCGCCGCGGCGATGGCGGCCGCATCCGTCTCGGCCGGGAGCCCGTTGACGGCGGCGTCGATGTCGTCGAGCGCCGTGTCGGGCTCGAGGAAGAAATCGCCTGCGAGATGGAATCCGCGGATGCGGCCGTCGACCACCTCGAGGTCGACGACGACGAGCTTTCCGCCGGGGACCTTGTATTCGCCGTGCACGGGTGCCAGCCTACGGCGCCCGGCCGTCGGCTGCGCGAGGACGGCTCGTCCGATATAGTCCATATGGGCTAATAGATTTGGAGTATTCATGACCGCGCGCCGACTGACGCCGCTGAGCCTGATGGTGCTCGCCCTCCTCGATGAGGACGACATGCATCCGTACGAGATGCTGCGCCTGATGAAGCAGCGACACGACGACCGCATGCTCAGCGTGACCAACGGGACGATGTACCACACCGTCGCGCGACTGCAGCGCGACGGCCTGATCGCCGAGGTCGGCGTCGACCGCGAGGGGAATCGGCCGGAGCGCACCACGTACACGCTCCTGCCCTCCGGCGGCGACGCGATGCGATCGTGGCTGCGGGACGAGCTCGAGCGGATCGATCGTCCCGGCGACTTCCGGATCGCCCTGTCCGAGGCCCACAACCTGCCGCGCGATGAGGTGCGGGATCTGCTGACGCGCCGGCTCGCACGGCTCACGCAGGACTTCGCGGAACTGGAGGAGAGCCTCGCCGCCGCCCGGCGGGTTCCCGTCGACGAGCAGTTCCTCGTCGAGGACGACCGCGAACGGGCCCTGTGCGTGGCCGAGACGATCTGGCTGGCGGACTTCCTGGGACGCCTGCAGAATCCGCAGCTGCCCTGGGGCCACGCCGCCGCCGGCAAAAAGAGCGATCACTATCTCGCTCAGCGGAAGGCGGCGCGCGAATGACCCAGACCCACGCACGAACCGGCGCAGTCGACACACGCCCCCGGAGCCCGTGGCCGGCGCTGTGGGCGCTGATCATCGGGTTCTTCATGATCCTCGTCGACACCACCATCGTCGCCGTCGCGAACCCGGCCATCAAGGCCGCCCTCGACCCGGGCACCGCCAACCTCGACAACGTCGTGTGGGTCACCAGCGCCTACCTGCTCGCGTACGCCGTGCCGCTGCTCATCACCGGACGCCTCGGCGACCGGTTCGGCCCGAAGAGCATCTACCTGAGCGGTCTCGCGCTGTTCACCCTGGCGTCCCTCGCGTGCGGCCTGTCGCCGACGCTCGGCGCGCTCATCGCGTTCCGCGCGGTGCAGGGGCTGGGCGCGTCGATGATGACCCCGCAGACGATGGCGGTGATCACCCGCACCTTCCCGGCCGGTCAGCGCGGCGCGGCGATGGGGCTGTGGGGCGGAACATCCGGCGTCGCGATGCTCGTCGGCCCGTTGGCGGGCGGCTTCCTCGTCGACGGCCTCGGGTGGGAGTGGATCTTCTTCATCAACATCCCCGTCGGCATCGTCGGGTTCGTTCTGGCATGGATGCTCGTGCCCGACCTCGGCAGGCAGCCGCACCGCTTCGACGTGGTCGGCGTCGTCCTGAGCGCCACCGCACTGTTCCTCATCGTCTTCGGGCTTCAGGAGGGTGAGGCGTATGACTGGGCGCCGTGGGTGTGGGTGATGATCGGCGCCGGTGTCGTCGTGCTCGGGCTGTTCCTCTGGCAGCAGAAGCTCACACGGGGCGAGCCCCTCGTGCCGCTGGGACTGTTCGGCGATCGCAACTTCGCGCTCGCCAGCGCCGGAGTCGCCATCGTCGGGTTCACCGTCACGAGCATGTCGCTGCCGCTGATGTTCTTCATCCAGCTCGCCCGGGGACTCTCGCCGACGCAGGCGGCCCTGCTGCTCGTGCCGACAGCCGTGTTCGCCGGCGTGCTCTCCCCGTTGGCCGGACGCCTGCTCGACCGCGTCGATCCGCGCGCTCTCCTGGTGCCGGGACTGCTGACGGTCACGGGCGCCCTCGTGTTGTATGCCGCGCTCATGAACATGGACACGCCGGTCTGGGCGTTCCTCATCCCGGCGGCGATGATGGGGATCGGCAACGCGGGCATGTGGGGACCGCTCGCGACGACGGCCACCCGCGATCTTCCGCGCCATCAGGCGGGGGCGGGCGCCGGGATCTACAACACCACCCGCACCGTGGGATCGGTGCTCGGATCATCGTCGATCGCGGCGATGATGCAGCTGAGCCTCGAAGCACAGCTGCCCGCCGGATCGGCTGCGGGTGACGTCGCCGCCGCCACCGAGCTCCCCGCCGACCTGGCCGGCCCGTTCGCCACCGCGATGGCCCAGTCGATGCTGCTTCCCGCCGCGGTCATGGCGCTCGGCGTCGTGGCCGTCTGCTTCCTCCGGCGCCCGGATCACCTGCGCACCCGATAGCCACGGAACGGGCCTCCCAGCCGCCTCGAGCGTCGGCGTGCTACCGTCGTGGTGCGGCTTCCTGCCGCTGCGTCGACGATACGCTTTCCGGCCTCCCGAGCCGCGACTTCTTCTCGATCGGCGAACCGATGCGCGATCCCGCGCCGTCGCCCACCCCGCGCCCCGCGTCTTCTCGCGTGCCGCGCTCTGTCAGAAAGCACTCCCCCATGTCCTCCTTCCTCGCTCTCGGCGTGCCCGAGACCCTCGCCTCCTCCCTCGCCTCGCGCGGCGTGACCGAGCCGTTCCCGATCCAGCGCGACACCCTGCCCGACGCCCTCGCTGGCCGTGACGTGCTCGGCCGCGGCCGCACCGGCAGCGGCAAGACGATCGCGTTCTCGCTTCCGATGGTCGCGCGCCTCTCCGGCGCGAACGCCGCCCGCCGCACCGGCGGGCACCCGCGCGGACTGGTCCTCGCCCCCACGCGCGAGCTCGCCTCGCAGATCGCGGCGACCATCAAGCCCCTCGCCGATGCGACCGGCCTGACGGTCACCACCGTCTTCGGCGGCGTCAGCCAGCGTCCGCAGGCCGACGCGATCCGCGCCGGCGTCGACATCGTCGTGGCCTGCCCCGGTCGCCTCGAGGACCTCATGCAGCAGGGCATCGTCAAGCTCGACCGCATCGAGGTCACGGTGCTCGACGAAGCCGACCACATGGCCGACCTCGGATTCCTGCCCGGCGTGACCCGCATCCTCAAGGCCACGCCGCAGGGTGGTCAGCGCATGCTCTTCTCGGCCACCCTCGACCGTGGCGTCGACACCCTCGTGTCGAAGTTCCTCCAGAACGAGGTGCGTCACTCCGTCGACGAGTCCTCGGTGCCCGAGGGCACGATGATCCACCGCGTCTTCGTCGCGGCCGACGCCGAGGCCAAGACCGCCCTCGTGCGCCGCATCGCCTCGGGATACGGCCGCCGCATCCTGTTCACCCGCACCAAGCACCAGGCGAAGAAGCTCGCCAAGCAGCTCACCGCGGCCGGCATTCCCGCCGTCGACCTGCACGGCAACCTGTCGCAGAACGCGCGCGAGCGCAACCTCGCCGCCTTCGGCGCGAACCCGGATGCCGGCGGCGTGCGCGTGCTCGTCGCCACCGACGTCGCCGCACGCGGCGTGCACGTCGACGGCGTGGAGCTCGTCGTGCACGTCGACCCGCCCGTCGAGCACAAGTCGTACCTGCACCGCTCCG
>NZ_DCMW01000035.1:61802-61974 GCF_002321605.1 Microbacterium sp. UBA1612 | reverse complement strand
GAAGCTCGCCAAGCAGCTCACCGCCGCAGGGATCCCCGCGGTCGACCTGCACGGAAACCTTTCCCAGAACGCGCGGGACCGGAACCTTGCCGCGTTCTCGGCGTCCCCCGAGAACGACGGCGTGCGTGTGCTGGTCGCGACGGATGTCGCAGCTCGTGGCGTGCACGTCGAT
>NZ_DCMW01000035.1:61251-61747 GCF_002321605.1 Microbacterium sp. UBA1612 | reverse complement strand
CTGCACCGCTCCGGCCGCACCGCACGCGCGGGTGCCGACGGCGTGGTCGTGACGATCGCGCTCGAGGCGCAGCGCCGCGAGGTGAAGGACCTGCTGCGGAAGGCGCAGATCACGGCGGCCCTGGAGCCGGTCGACGCCGCGCACGCGACCGTCGCCGAGCTCGTCGGGGAGTCCGCCCCCGCGGTGAAGCCCGCCCCTCCGGTCGCATCGACCGGTGGACAGAAGCAGTCCGGTGGCGGCCAGAAGCGCGCGGGCGGCCAGAGCCGCTCGGCTCGCGGCGACAAGCCCGCAGCCGGCCACGGCGGCGCCGTGCACGGTCAGCGTCAGCGGGCGGGCGCCCAGGGGTCGGCCGCGGCGCACAACCCGGCCGAAGCGCCGTCGAACCGTCGGCGCCGGTCGCGCCGCGGCGGGCGCGGACGCTCGGGCGCGGCGCGCGGCGGCAACGTCGCGAACTGATCGGCGGCTCGACGCGCGTCAGACCCGCACGGGGAAGCGC
>NZ_DCMW01000035.1:0-60949 GCF_002321605.1 Microbacterium sp. UBA1612 | reverse complement strand
AAGACCCGCACGGGGAAGCGCGCGTCGAGCCATGCCGAGAGGTCGGCTCGCACCTCGGCCTGGGCCACGTCGTTGAAGACCTCGTGGCGGGTGCCGGGGTAGACCAGTGTCGTGACATCGCCGAACCCCGACCGACGCCGGTAGGCATCCGCCAGGCGATGCACGCTCTTCGGACCCCCCACGGTGTCCTCGCTCCCGACCAGCATCAGCGTCGGAATGTCGCGCGCCAGACCGCGCTTCGGCCGCGACAGCACCTGCAGGGTGTTCCAGGGACCGAACAGCTGCAGCATGGGCGTGGCCGTGGTGAGTGGATCGTCGAGGAACGCGGCGCCGGTCGCGGGGTCGGATGAGAGCCACTCGACGCCGGTCGCATCCGGACCGCTCCACGGCTTGTTCAGCGGACCGGAGTTGAGGGTGCCGGGCCACGGCAGCGCGGACCCCGACAGCACCAGACCGTCGTAAGCGGTGGGGTGGGCATTGACGAGCTTCTGCGCGAGGAACGACCCCCACGAGTGGCCGAGCAGAACCAGCGGCAGATCGGGGTTCTCGTCACGGATGAGCCGCGTGAACCGCCACAGCGCGTCGACGGCGGCGCGATGCCCGCCCTTGCCGAGGCGGCCGAGCTTGCCGGAGCCGCCGTGCTGACGGAGGCCGGTGCGGCCGTGCCCGCGGTGATCGTCGGCGTACACGGTGAAACCGTCGGCGGTGAGCGCCTCGATGAGGGCGGCGTAGCGGCCGGCGTGCTCGCCGACGCCGTGCAGCAGCTGCACGACTCCGCGGGCCGGCGTGCGGGCGGCGTGCACGTCGTAGACGATCGCGACCCCGTGTGCGTCGATGAACTCGGGCATGGGCCGAGTCTAGGCGCAGCACGTCCGCCGACATTCCTTTAGCAGGACTAATGAGCTATGCTAAAGAACCGCATGGACTCTCCCGAAACACCCACCACCGCCCCCGCAGCCGTTCACGCCGACGAACTCGAACGCGACATCTCCGCGGCCGACTTCCGCATGGCGACCTTCCGCCTGGCCCGACGCCTCCGCGCAGAACGCGCGATCGACAGCATGAGCGACGGCCAGTTCGCCGTGCTCGCCGCGCTCAAGGTCCACGGCCCGCACACGCTGAGCGAGCTGGCCGAGCGCGAGCGCGTGACGGCTCCGTCGATGAACCGCACCGTGAACTGCCTCGAAGAGCTCGGATTTCTCAGCCGCACCGCGGATGAGACCGACCGCCGCAAGGTCAACATCGCCCTCACCGGCCCCGGACGCGACGTCGTCGATGAGACCGTGCGTCGGCGCGACGCTTGGCTCGATCACGGCCTCGCCTCACTCACCCCCGCGCAGCGGCGCACGCTCGCGGCCGCATCCGAGATCATGAAGGAGCTGGCCGCACGATGAGCATGTTCCGTTCCTTCTCGGTCTTCAACTACCGCGTGTGGTTCATCGGCGCCCTGGTGTCGAACGTGGGCCAGTGGATGCAGGCGACCGCCCTCAGCTGGGTGGTGCTGACCGTGCTCACCGACAACGACGCCGGCGCGATGGGGGTCACCATGGCGCTGCAGTTCGGTCCGCCGCTGCTGCTGGTGGGGGTGACCGGATGGGTCGCCGACCGCTTCGACCGGCGGCGCCTGCTGATGATCACGCAGGGGGCGCTCATGCTGCTCGGCGGCGCGATCGGCCTCCTCATCCTGGTCGGGGCGATGTCGCTGCCGCTGATGTACGGCTTCGCGCTGGTGCTCGGCATCGTCGCCGCGTTCGACAACCCCACCCGGCAGGCGTTCGTCTCCGACCTCGTCGCCCGCGAGAACGCCTCGAACGCGATCGCGCTGAACGCGGCATCCTTCAACTCCGCCCGCATGCTGGGCCCCGCCGTCGCGGGCGTCGTGATCGTCGCGGTCGGCACCGGCTGGGTGTTCGTCATCAACGCCCTGACCTTCGTCGGGATGATTGCCGCGCTCGCGATCATCCGCCCCGATGAACTGGTCCCGCGCGCGAAGGCCCAGGGCCGGGCGCGCCTGGCCGACGGCTTCCGCTACGTCGCGCGCCGCAGCGATCTGCTGGTGACGTTCGTGATCGTGTTCATCATCGGCGCGTTCGGCATGAACTTCCCCATCTACGCCTCCACGATGGCGATCGAGTTCGGCCAGGAGGCCGACGGCTTCGGTCTCCTCAGCTCGATCCTCGCCGTGGGCTCCCTCACGGGCGCGCTGCTGGCCGCGCGTCGCGACCGCGCTCGCTTCCGCATCATCCTGTTCGGCGTCGGGCTGTTCGCCGTCGCCGCGGCGGTGGGTGCCTACATGCCCGTGTACTGGGCGTATGCCATCACGCTCATGTTCCTCGGGTTCTCGATCGTGACGATGCTCACGACGGCCAACGGCTACGTGCAGACGACGACGGAGCCGGCCCTGCGCGGCCGGGTGCTCGCGCTCTACATGGCGGTGCTCATGGGCGGCATGCCGTTCGGCGCACCCATCGTCGGCGCGGTCGTCGACGCGTTCGGCCCGCGTGTGGGCATTCTCGTCGGAGCGGCAGCCGGCGTGGTCGCCTTCTCGATCGGCCTCGTCTGGCTGCTGTCGTCGGGTCGTGTGCACCGCCACGAGGCTCGCCGTTTCCGCCTCACGATCGACGAGACCCGCCCACCGTCCGTGGTGCGGCCGACGCCGGAGGAGTTCAGCGAGCCGATCGCCCAGACGACGCCCATCCCGCTGACAGACGGCCGTGCGGCCCCGCGGCGCGGCCGCGCGGTCAGCCGACCGGAACCGGCGCCGCGCCGCCCGGCGCGTCCGGCACGACCTCACGCGGACTGACCAGGCGCCGCAGCACGATCGTGACGACGCCCGCCACGGCACAGCCGGCGGCGATGATCGACAGCGTTCCGAACAGTCCGATCCCGGCCTGGAGCTGCGGGAAGAAGAACGTTCCCACCGCTGCGCCCGCCTTGCCGGCAGCGGCCGCGAAGCCGGCGCCGGCACCGCGCACCTCGACGGGGAAGACGGCGGTCGGCATCGCGAAGGTGGTCGCGTTGGGTCCGGCGTTCATGAACAGGTTGAACGCCGCGAAGGCGAGGAAGACGATCGCGAGCTGAAGCGGTGACTGCGCCATCAGTTCGGTCGCGCCGAGAACGACGAGCGCCCCAGCCATGACGAAGAAGCCCACGGACTGCATGGCGACCAGACCGAGTCGGCGCACGAGGAGGATCGCCGCCGCGAAACCGACGACGAGGAAGATGTCGAGCACCGCGGCCCCCTCGGTCGAGACGATGTCGTCGGCGATGTAAGGGGTGTTCGCGGCGGATCCGAGCGCGAGTGCGGCGAGGATCGTCGGCGTGAACACGCCGACGCCGTAGGTCGCGATGTCCATGAGGAACCAGGGCGCACTCGTCAGCACGGTGGCGGCTCGGTGCCGAGCGGAGAAGAGGGCGCCACGGCGAGCGGACGGCACGGTGCGGGTCGCGGCGACGAGCACCGCGTGGCCCTCCGACGGGGACCTGTCGTGGATCTCGCTGACCGCGACCGTCCGCCCCGCGAACCGGGACAGCGCGGCGGCCGCTTCGAGATACTTCGCCTGCGACGCCAGCCACATGGGGCTCTCCGGCACCACGCGCCGCAGGATCACGACCGCGGTGGCCGGAACGACGCCGGCGGCGAGCATCCACCGCCACGCCTCCGGGTGCGGGTCGAGCAGCAGCACGGCCAATCCCACGAGGGCCCCCAGGAGCTGACCGACCGCCTGGAAGCTGAAGGCGCCGATGAGCAGCCGCGGCCGCAGCCGGCGGGGAGAGATCTCGGACACGTAGCTGGCGGCGATCGGGTAGTCGGCGCCGATTCCGACGCCGAGAAGGAAGCGGAAGGCGATGAGCCACCAGATGTCGGGGGCGAAGGCCGACGCCAGCGAGAACACGACGAACATGGCCAGATCGATTCGGAAGGCGATCTTGCGGCCGATCCGATCCGACAGCGGCCCCATGACGGCTGCTCCCACGATCGCCCCGAGGACGGCGGCGCTCGTGAGCAGACCCGTCTCGAAGGGCGTGATGCTCCACTGCGCGACGATGAGCGGCGAGGCGACGCCGATGATGAAGAAATCGAAGCCGTCGAGCATGATGCCCATCGCCGACAGCCACCACACGCGGCGGTGCATCGGCCCGAACCTCAGCCCGTCGAGGAACCTCAGGGCGGTGTGCTCGCGCATGCCCGGCATCTTTCCGGCGGGACATGGCCGGCGAGGGATACGACACCTGAATGCCGCGTGAACACCCGGAGCGGCAGGCGTCCGCCGGGCGGCGACGATTCAGGCGTCTGCGAGGCGCGCGGAGGCCGTCGCCATGTGCAGCGCCATGGCCGACGCAGCGGCGTCGGCGTCGGCGCGCTCGAGAGCCGCGAGGATCGTGGCGTGCTCCTGGACCGCCACGCGAGCCGCGTCGGCGTCGTGGACCGCCCGGTCGGCGTAGACCCGCAGGAGGGAGCGCACGACGTCGAGCTGATCGACCAGCACGCCGTTCCCGGCCGCGGCGGCGAGGGCGAGGTGGAAATCGCGGTCCGCCGCGGCGAAGGCCCGAAGATCGTCGACCGACGCGCGCATCCGATCGACCGTTGCGCGCATGCCGGCCAGGGAGCTCTCGTCGACCCGCCCGGCCGCCAGGCGAGCGACGAAGATCTCCAGGCCCGAGCGCAGCTCGAGCAGCTCGGCGGTGTTCCGCTCGCCGATCAGCAGCCCCCACCGCAGCGTCTGCGGCAGCAGCTCGCTGGCCGTTCCACGCAGGTAGGTGCCCGAACCGGGACGCACGGCGACGATGCCGAGGATCTCGAGCGCTGCGAGCGCCTCGCGCACGGCGGAGCGGCCGACCTCGAGAGTCGCCGCGAGGTGGCGCTCCGGCGGGAGCCGCGTGCCGGCCGCGATGGATCCGCTCGTGAACAGGTCGAGCAGGCGCCGCGCGACCTCCGACACCGGCGAGCCGGCGGGCACGGCGGCGAGCGCCGATGCGATCGCGGCCGAGCGGTCGTCGGAGTAGGCGGGCATGGTGATCAACCTATCCGGTCCGATCATCGTGGGCGAAGATTGGTCCACCGGTTGTTTGCAATTGGTCAACCGGTTGTGGAAGATGGGGGTTGCGCACCCGCGCATCGATCATCGCTGTGAGGAGCCGCAATGACGCGACTGTGGAACGATCCGGCCGAATTCGCCGACGAGATGATCGACGGCTTCGTCGCCGCCAATGGCCGCTCGGTGCGACGCGTGACCGGCGGGGTCGTGCGCAGCACCGTCGTTCCCTCGGGCCAGGTGGCCGTCGTCGTCGGCGGCGGCTCGGGGCACTACCCCGCATTCGGCGGGCTGGTCGGTCCGGGTCTCGCGCACGGCGCGGCGATGGGCAACCTCTTCGCCTCGCCGTCGACGCAGCAGGTGTACGCGGTGGCGAAGGCAGCGGATGCCGGCGGCGGCGTCTTCCTCAGCTACGGCAATTACGCCGGCGACGTGCTCAACTTCGACGCGGCGCAGGAGCGCCTGCGCGCCGAGGGCATCCGATGCGAGACCGTCACGGTCACCGACGACGTCGCCAGCGCCCCCGCGGCCGAGGCGCACAAGCGTCGCGGGATCGCCGGGGACCTCACCGTCTTCCGCAGCGCGGCCGCTGCGGCGGAGGCCGGCGCCGATCTCGGCGAGGTCGCACGCATCGCCGCCCACGCCAACGCCCGCACCCGCTCGTTCGGCGTCGCCTTCAGCGGGTGCACCCTCCCCGGTGCCGGCGCACCTCTGTTCACCGTGCCCGAGGGACGCATGGCGATCGGCCTCGGCATCCACGGCGAACCCGGGGTGGACGAGGCGGCGATCCCCACCGCCGACGAGCTCGCCGACCTCCTCGTCTCTCGCCTGCTCGGCGAGATCCCCGACGGCGTGACGGTGCCGGGAGCGCGCGTGGTCCCGATCCTCAACGGGCTCGGATCGCTGAAGTACGAGGAGATGTTCGTCGTGTACCGGCGCATCGCCCGGCTGCTCGAAGACGCCGGGGTCGAGGTCGTCGACCCGCACGTGGGCGAGTACTGCACGTCGTTCGACATGGCCGGCACCTCGCTCACCCTCTTCTGGCTCGATGACGAGCTCGCCGGCCTCTGGGAGACGCCGGTCGACACCCCCGCCTACCGGCGCGGCTCGGTGGGTCCCGTCGCCCAGGCCGACGCGGCTGAGGTCGCCGACGGCGACATCGACGCCATCCCCGACGCCGACGACGCCTCGCGACGGGCCGCCCGGCTCGTCCACACGGCGCTTCGGACCCTCGTCGACACGATCGACACCCACGTCGACGAACTCGGCCGGATGGACTCCGTCGCCGGCGACGGCGACCACGGCATCGGCATGCAGCGCGGCTCGCACGCCGCCCTCGCCGCCGCCACGAACGCCGTCACCGCCGGCGCCGGGGCCCGCACGACGCTCGAGCGCGCCGCCGATGCGTGGTCCGATCGGGCCGGCGGCACCTCGGGCGCGCTGTGGGGCGTGATCCTGTCGTCGATCGCCACCGAGCTCGGCGACGCCGGCGCACCCGAGCCGACCGCCGTCGCGCGCGGGGTAGATGCGGCCGCTCGCGGCGTGATGGCCTACGGCAAGGCCGAGGTCGGCGACAAGACCCTCGTCGATGCCCTCGTTCCCTTCGCCGAGACGCTCACCGCACAGGTCGCCTCGCGCGACCTCGCCGCCGCGTGGACGGCTGCCGCGAAGGCGTCGACCGAGGCCGCCGCTGCGACGGCCGACCTCCTCCCCCGCATGGGCCGTGCGCGCACGCACGGCGAGCACAGCGTGGGAACCCCCGACCCGGGTGCGCACTCGCTCGCCCTGATCGCCAGCGCGGTGGGCGCGATGCTCGCCGATCCGACCCTCGAGGAGAACTGACATGTCCGACACCACACCGCTGCGCCTGATCATCGGCTGCGACGACGCCGGCTACGACTACAAGGAGATCCTCAAGAAGGACCTCGACCAGAACCCCGGCGTCGCGTCGGTGGTGGATGTCGGCGTCGATGCCGATGGCCACACCCCCTACCCCAAGGTCGCGATCGAAGCCGCGGAGCGCGTCGCGCGCGGCGAGGCGGACCGGGCCCTGCTGATCTGCGGCACGGGCCTCGGCGTCGCGATCGCCGCCAACAAGGTCGCCGGCATCCGCGCCGTCACCGCCCACGACTCGTTCTCCGTCGAGCGCGGCGTGCTCTCCAACGATGCTCAGGTGCTCACGATGGGGCAGCGCGTGGTCGGCATCGAGCTCGCCCGCCGTCTCGTGCGCGAGTGGCTCACCTACCGCTTCGATCCGAGCTCGGCCTCCGCCGAGAAGGTCGCCGTCATCGGCGCGTACGAGCAGACCGGATCCTGCTGATGACCGCACCCGTCACCGTCGGTGTGAGCCTGAAGACCTACTTCGGCAACGCCCGCGCGCGCGCCTGGTTCGCCGAGGTCGCACCGCGACTGCAGGCCCACCCGGCGATCGCCGACGGTCGGGTGCGATTCTTCGTCATCCCCACCTACCTGCAGATCCCGGCCGCGATCGAAGCGTTCGCGGAGTCCCCGGTGCTCGTCGGGGCGCAGGATGTCTCCGCCCACCCGCCGGGCGCGTTCACGGGTGAGATCACCGCCGCCGAACTCGCCGAGGTCGGGGTTCAGGTCGCGGAGATCGGCCACGCCGAGCGCCGGCGGCTCTTCGGCGAGACCGACGAGGTCACGGCGAGCAAGGCCGCCGCGTCGCTCGAGCACGGCATCACCCCCGTGCTCTGCATCGGCGAGGATGCCCGCATGAGCGGCGCCGACGCGGCCTCCGCCAATCTCGACCAGCTCGCCGCGGACCTCGAGGGCGTTCCGGCCGGACCGGTCGTCGTCGCCTACGAGCCGGTCTGGGCGATCGGCGCCACCGAGCCCGCACCCGACGACCACATCGCGACCGTCACGCGCGCCCTGCGCGGCGCGATCGACGCCGACGCGGGCCGCGCCGGGAGCGTCGTCATCTACGGCGGATCCGCCGGGCCCGGCCTCCTCGCCCGCCTCGACGGCGCAGCGGACGGCCTCTTCCTCGGCCGCTTCGCCCACGATCCGGACAACCTGCTCGCCGTGATCGACGAAGCCGCCGCCCTCGCCGATGCCCGGAGCGCGTCGTGATCGGCCTGGGCACGTACGCCTTCTTCTGGCAGCACTCCGATCGGGTGCCCGCTCCGCTGTCGCTCGTCGACGCTCTCGAAGCGACTCGCGAGATGGGCGTCGAGCTGTTCCAGATCTGCGACTACGCCCCGCTGGAGTCGATGACCGCGCGCGACCTCGCCGACGCGGCAGCCGCCGCGCGCGACCTCGGCGTCGCGATCGAGCTGGGCACCAAGGGCATCGAACCCGATCGCCTCTCGCGCTTCCTCGAGCTCGCCGATGTCTTCGATGCCCGGCTGGTGCGGAGCATGGTGAACGGACCCACGACGCGCCCGACGCTCGCCGAGGCGGAGAGCGCGCTGCGGGCAGCGATCCCGGACTACGAAGCCGCCGGCGTGACCCTCGCGCTCGAGACGTACGAGCAGCTCCCGACCGCCGACCTCATCGGGCTCATCGAGCGCGTCGACAGCGACCGCCTCCGGATCTGCCTCGATCCGGCGAACGTCGTCGCGCGGCTGGAGTCCCCCCGCGCCTGCGTCGAGGCGACGGCGCCGTGGGTGAAGAACGTGCACGTGAAGGACTTCGCCTTCGCACGCCAGGCCGGCTGGGTCGGATTCACCTACGGCGGAGCCCGCATGGGTGAGGGCTTGCACGACTATGCGCACCTGCTGGAGACCGTCGGCCCGCGCGCGCGAGGCGTCAACGAGATCGTCGAGCACTGGCTGTCCTGGCAGGGCGACGCCGAGACCACCGTCCGAACCGAGCGGGAATGGACCCGCAACACCGTCGACTACCTGAGGAGCACGTCATGAGCACCACCGCCGAGACCACGACCACGTACAAGATCGCCGTCATCGGCGCGGGCGGCAAGATGGGCATGCGCGTGTCCAACAACCTCGTCCGCACCGACCACACCGTCTGGTACGTCGAGACCTCGCCCGCCGGGCAGCAGCGCACCCTCGACGCGGGCCGCGAGCTGTCGGATGCCGCGACCGCCGTCGCCGACGCCGACATCGTCGTGCTCGCCGTGCCCGACCTCGCCCTCGGGCCCGTCACCGCCGACCTCGTGCCGCAGATGAAGGCCGGGGCGATCGTGCTGACGCTCGACCCCGCCGCCGCATACGCGGGGCTGCTCACCACGCGCGACGACGTCGTCCAGGCCGTCGCGCACCCCTGCCACCCGTCCGTGTTCCTGGAGCGCACGACCAAGGAGGAGTGGGCCGACACCTTCGGCGGCATCGCCGCCCCGCAGGACGCGATCGCCGCCGTCGAGAGCGACGACCCCGCACACAGGGAGATCGTCGAGGCGACCGTCCGCGCGATCTACGCTCCCGTCATCGACGTGCACTTCGTCACCGTCAAGCAGCTCGCCCAGCTCGAGCCGACTCTCGTCGAGACCGTCGCCTGCATGATCGGGTCGCTGCTGAACGAGGCGCTCGACGAGGCGATCCACACCATGGGCGTGCCGGAAGCAGCCGCGCGGAGCATCCTCTACGGGCACACCCAGGTCGCTCTGGCCAACGGCCTGCGCGGCGACAACCCGTTCAGCGACGCGTGCCTGATCGCGATGGACTACGGCCGCGAGTCGATCATCAAGGACGACTGGAAGAAGATCTTCCGCGACGACGAGCTCGACAAGAACCTGGCGCGCATGCTGCACCTCGACCGCATCCAGCGCTGACCGCCGACATACTGAGGAGCACCATGACTCGACTCGAGGGAAAGACCGCGCTGATCACCGGAGGCGCGCTCGGCATCGGGCTGGCCGTCGCGCAGCGATTCGCCCGCGAGGGCGCGCGGGTCATCGTCGCCGACCGCAACGGCGACGGCGCCGCAGCCGCGGCCGCGGAGATCGGCGACCGCGCCCGCGCCGTCACGATGGACATCTCCGACGAGGCCGCCGTCTCATCCGCGTTCGCCGCGGTGGAAGCCGACGGCTGGGCACCGGATGTGGTCGTCGCCAACGCCGGCGTGCAGCTGTTCGGGCAGGACGCGCCCATCGCCGACCTCGACCTCGAGGTCTGGCGTCGCACGGTCGACATCAACCTCACCGGCACCTTCCTCACGGTCAAGCACGCGGTGCGCACGATGCTCGCCCACGGCGGCGGGTCGATCATCCTCACCGGAAGCCCCACCGCGATCAACGGCGAGGGCAAGGACTTCGCCGCGTACAGCGCGTCGAAGGCCGGGATGCACGGCCTCGGCCGCACCGTTGCGGCGGCGTATGCCGATCGCGGCATCCGCGTGAACACGGTGCAGCCCGCCTACACCGAGACACCGCTCGTCGCTGCCATCAGCGACGACCCGGAGTCCCGCGCGGCGATCGTCTCGCGCATCCCCATCGGACGGGCCGGCACCCCGGACGATGTCGCGGGGATCATGGTCTACCTCGCCAGCGACGACGGCGCGTTCGCCACCGGCGCGACCTTCCAGGTCGACGGCGGCATGACCTCGCTCTGATGGCCTCGTCGCTGAGCGCGCTGTGGGCCGAGACCTCCCGCGCGTGGACGAGCGGGCGCTGGAGCGCCGAGCTGCGCGGCGACGAGATCGCCGACCTCGCCGTCGACGGCGCCGTCGTGCTGCGCTCGGTGCGCGCCGTGGTCCGCGATCGCGACTGGGACACGGCGGCGCTCACCGTCGACGAGGTGATCGAGCGCGAGGGCGGGCTCACGATCCGGGTTCACACCCGCGAACTCGGCGCCGACCTGACCGGCCAGGTGCGGGTGGATGCCGCCGGCGACACGGTGACCGTGGCCCTCGACCTGCGCGCGGCCGCCGACTTCGAGACCAACCGCACGGGCCTCGTCGTGCTGCACCCGGCCACGCTCGCCGGTGCCGCGATGCGGATAGACCACACCGACGGCTCGTCCGAGGCGAGTGCCTTCCCGGTGAGGATCAGCCCGCACCAGCCGGCCTTCGACATCGCGGGACTGTCGTGGGAGGGTCGCGGCGGCGACGTGGCGTTGCGGTTCCACGGCGACGTGTTCGAGATGGAGGACCAGCGCAACTGGACCGATGCGTCGTTCAAGACCTACAGCCGGCCGCTCTCGCTGCCCTTTCCGTACCGACTCGCCGAGGGGGAGACCATCTCGCAGGCCGTCACCGTCTCCGTCACCTCGGGCCCCGGTGAATCCGCACGCCCCGACCGCGACGTCGTGATGCTGGGCGATCCGGTCAGGATGCCGCTCCTGGCCGTGTCGGCGTCGACGGCACCGGATCCGGCTCCGCAGCTGCCGGCGATCCCGTGGGCCGCAAGCCTCGTCGAACTCGACCTCGCCTCGCCGACATGGCGGGCGGCGCTCGATCGTGCGGCGGCGTCGGACCGGCCGCTCGACGTGCGCTTCATCCTCGCCGATGCCGAGCCGCTCCTCATCGAGGCCGCGGCGGGTGAGCTCGCCGGCCTCGACCTCGCCCGTGTCACGGCGTTCTGGCCGACGGGCGACGCGCGGCTCGTGTCGGACACGGCCGCCGTCGCGCTCGTGAGGGCTGCGCTGCGCGACGCCGGGATCACCGCGTTCCTCGCCGGCGGGGTGCGATCGCACTTCACCGAGCTCAACCGCGAGCAGCATCGGCTCCCCGAAGGGCTGGACGGCATCGTCTTCAGCAGCACACCGCTGTTCCACAGCCTCAGCACGGCGCAGCTGACCGAAGCGGTCGCCATGCAGCGCCTGGTCGCCGAGCAGGCCGTCGAGATCGCCGGCGGCGGCGCCGTGCACATCGGGCCGATCTCGCTGCGACCGCATGTCAACGACGTGGCGACCACTCCACCGCCGATGTCCGCCCACGGCGACCTGCGCGACGGCTACGGGCCGGCGCTGCTGGATGCCGCCGACCCCCGGATGGATGCGCCCGAGCTCGCGGCCTGGACGCTCGCGAGCGCAGCGGCCTTCACCGCGCCCGGCGTCGCGACACTCGCCTACTTCGAGGAATGGGGGCCGCGCGGGGTGTTCCGCGCCGACGGCTCCTCACGGCCGGTGACCGAGGCGATCGAGATGCTGGCCGCGCTTCAGGGCCGCGTCGTCGCGACGGGCGGAACCGCAGATGGCCTCGTGTGGGCGATCCGCGATGTCGAGGCCGGAGAGGTCGTCGTCGCGAATCTGGATGCCGCCGACCGCGTGGTGCGCGTCGGCGACGCCGCCGTCACGGTGCCGGCGCTCTCGTGGCGCCGAACCGCGGCATCCTGACGCGCCCGCGCAGAGGAGATCACGGCTGCCGAGGACGGAACGCCGTCCGCAGATCCTCTCCAGGCGGGACCTCCTCTTCAGGCGCGTGACCACCGCCAGTCTGCGCACCTTCCGTGTACACGTCAGGGCAGGGAGATATCGACCGGGGTGAAGCCGTCCGCGGCGACCGACACCGAGACCGGACCCTCGCCCACGCGGCGGACGACCGCGAGGGCGCGCCCGTCGAAGGTCGTGCAGGACGGCCCGGCGAAGCCCTCCTCCGTACGCGCGCGACCGGTTCCGAGTCCCGCGATCTCCGCGGCGCCGGTCACCTCGACCGTCACGCGCACATCCCGATCGCACGGAACGATCCCCGCTCCGTCGGCGAGCGAGATGTCGACGAAGGACAGCGGACCCGCGAGGATCTCCTCCTCCATATCGACATGCAGCTTGACGTCACCGCTTGCGGATGCCAGGGCGTGCGTGCCGATGACGGTCCCCTCACGGCGGGCTACCGCGGTGAGCTCCCCGGGCGCATAGCCGACCTCGAACCTCGCCACGAGGTCTCGCACCCGGCCGACCGGCTCGAGCCCGAGCGACCGCCCGTCGAGGAGCAGCTCCACTTCGTCGGCGTCGGCGTAGACGTCGACCGTCACCGGTGCGCCCTGCGGCGCGTCCCACGACCAGCTCGCGACCACGTCATCCCATGACCACGGCGTCTTGGCCGTCGGGCGACCGTGGTGCTGCGGGCGGTGGACGGCGATGTAGGGATCGCGACGCAGCCCGAAGGCGATCTCGCGGTAGAACGACGCCGGAAGCCGGTGCCCGGTGATGTCGATGTCTCCGCAGTCGGCCAGCAGATAGGGGTAGGGGCCGGCGGTGCCGGTCGGCACGTAGCCGTCGACGTCGGTGTAGTCGACGCGCCCGATCCCCGCCTCGCCGATGTAGTCCCACCCGGTCCAGGTGAAGTCCCCGATGACGTGCGGAAGCTCGGTGACCAGGCGCCACAGCTCGGCGATGCGATCGGGAAAGGTCTCCGACCCCACGATCACCCGGTGCGGGTGATCGTGGGCATCCTGCCGGTAGCGGGAGTCGGCGTAATTGAAGCCGACCACATCGAGCACGGAGGCAGACTCCTCGATCGAGCGGGAGATCGCCTCCGAGGCGTTCGCCGCGGCCATCTGTGCGCCCATGTTGGCCATCATCGTGTTCGGATCGGCCGCGTCCTCCTCGGCGGCAGCCATCGACTCGGCGACCGCGTCGAGGTTGGCGATGATGCCGTTGATCCCGTTCGTGACGTACCGCGACGGATCGAGCGAACGGAACTCCTCCGCGATGCGACGGCCCCACGCCGCGCCGAGGGGACGGCCGAGTTCGAGGATCTCGTTGCCGATCGAGTACATGATCACGCTCGGGTGGGCGCGGTCCTTCGCGACCAGAGCCGCCACCTCCTCGCGCCAGGTCGACGGAAAGGCGAGAGACGAGTCGAAGGCGGTCTTCGAGCGGGTCCAGACGTCGGTGAGCTCGTCCATCACGAGCATGCCGTGGCGATCGCAGGCTTCGAGCACCGCTCGCGAGGCGGGGTTGTGCGCACTGCGGATCGCGTTGAACCCGGCGTCCTTCAATCGCCGGATGCGGCGGTCCTCCGCCGCGGCGTCACCTGCCGCGCCGAGGACGCCGTTGTCGTGGTGCACGCAGGCTCCCCGAAGGTCGACGCGCGCGCCGTTGATGCGCAGACCCCGGAGCGGATCCAGCTGAAGGGTGCGGATGCCGGTGACGACGCTGGCCCGGTCCAGGCGCGCACCGTCGGTCTCGTCGTCGAGCGTCGTGTCCACGGTGTAGAGGTGCGGCGACTCCGGACCCCACAGCTGCGGATGGAGCACGGCCACACGGGCGCGAGCCGTGCCGGTCTCGCCGGGCGCCAGCGTGAGCGGCACCGAGACGGCGGCGACCGAGACCCCGCGCGGATCGTGCACCTCCCACGCGACCCGCGTGGTGCGCGTGCGCCGCGTGGTGTTGACGACATCGGTCGACAGCGCGAGCATCGCCCGCTCCGCATCCACGTCTGCCGCCTCGGCGCGGACCCCGTCGAGGACGATGTGAACCGGGTCGGCGACGACGAGGTGCACGGGTCGGTAGATGCCGGCGCCGGTGTACCAGCGGCTGTCCTTGTGCACGCGCGCCTCGACGGTGAGACGGTTGGTCTCCCCGAATCGGAGGTGTCCGTCCAGGGAGACGGTGAAGGCGGAGTATCCGCCGGCGTGGTGGGCGGCGAAGTCGCCGTTCACGCAGACGACGGCGTCGCGGTAGACGGCCTCGAATTCGACGAGCACCGTCTTCTCGCGCCACTCGGCGGGGGCGTCGAACTCGACGGCGTACTCGAAGACGCCGCCCGGGATGTAGCCGGCGTGGACCCCCTGCTCCGTGCGCGGGTCACGGGCGAGGTCCCGCAGGGCGTCATGGGGAAGCCGGACCGGTCGCGGGGCGGTCGAGGCATCGGGCCGCTCGAAGGCGCCGAGCTTCGGTCCGACCGTCCAGGAACCGGGGAAGGACGTGCGGATCATTCGGCGGGGACCTTTCCGTCGAGGAACGATTCGAGCGACTCGAGATCGAATCCGCTCACGATGGTGCGGAAGTAGCGGGCGAGTTCGTCTGCCATGTCGACCACGGTGCGATCCAGCAGCCACTGCACCTGCAGGCCGTCCATGAGCGAGATCGTCGCGATCGCCGCAGCGGTCGGCGTCGTCGCCGAGGACAGCCGGCCCTCCTCCGCGATCTGATCGAACGAGCGGGTCACCTCGCGCCGCGTCCACTCGTAGCGGTTGAGGAAGTACGCGTGGGCGGGATGATCGGCCGAGGTGGCCTCGGCCGACAGCGTGCAGTAGAGCTCGACGACCCCCGGTACGGAGGCGTTGTAGGCGGCGAGGCGCACGAGACCTCGAAGCCGCTCGATCCCGTCGACCTCGTTGAATCTCGTGATGTCGAAAGCGTGTTCGTCGCGACGGTCCAGCACAGCCATCAACAGTTCGCTCTTGTTCTTGAAGTGGTGAAGCAGGCCCGCTTCGCTCATGCCGACGCGCTGTGCGATCTCGCGCAGGGACCCCGCTCGGTACCCCGACTCTGCGAAGACGGCGAGAGCCGCGTCGAGGATCGCGGCACGCGTCGCCTCCGATTTCGCGTACTCGCCGCGGCGTTTGCGCGGCGGCGCCGCCGTCTTCGCGTTCGTCATCTGACCACCGTATCCCCGGCCTCAGCGCCCTCCTCGGCGCCGTGTCGAGGTCCCTTCGGTACCGTTCTATAACGAATTCCTAGCGACCGCTAGTTTTTTAGGCCAAAAACCTAGTGTGCGCTCGGAATTACTGTTACGGTCGCAGACAACCCGGCGATCCACAGGGGAATCGCCACGACCCGAAGGGGACCAAGGATGTTCCGATGGAAGGCCACAGCAGCCACATTCGCCATCGCGGCACTCGCACTGACCGGATGCTCGGGCGGAGGCTCGGACTCCGGGAACGGCGGTGACGCGAGCGGTGGAACACTCACGCTGGGCGCGGCGATCGAGCCGTTGACCCTCGATCCGTCCGGTGCCGAGTGGGGCAACCGCTCGCCGTACTACCAGGCGATGTACGACACGCTTCTGGTCGCGACCCCCGAGGGAACGATCGAGCCCTGGCTCGCGACCGCGTGGGAGTACAACGAAGACAACACCGTCCTCACCCTCACCCTGCGCGACGACGTCACCTTCAGTGACGGCAGCGAGATGACCGCCGACGTGGTCGTCGAGAACCTGCAGCGCTTCAAGGACGGCACCTCGCCCGACGCGTCGTACTTCGCGAACGTCGACACGTTCGAGGCGGTCGACGCCGGCACCGTGGCGATCAACCTCGTCGCACCCGACCCGTCGATGCTGAACTACCTCACGCGCGATGCCGGCCTCGTCGCCTCGAGCGAGGCCATCGCCGCCGGAGACCTGGCCACCAACCCGATCGGCTCCGGCCCCTACATCTACGACGCCGCCGCCTCGGTGCCGGGGACGAGCTATCGCTACACCGCGAACCCGGACTACTGGAACCCGGATGTGCAGCATTACGACGAGCTGGTGATCAACGTGCTCGGCGACGCCACGGCCCAGCTGAACGCGATTCGCGCCGGCGAGGCCAACGCCGTCAAGGTGTTCAGCAGCGAGAACCTCGCCGAGATCGAGGGAGCCGGCTGGACCATCAACTCCAACGAGCTCGACGTCGCCAGCATTCTGCTGATGGACCGCGCGGGCGAGATGAACGAAGCCCTCGGCGATGTGCGTGTGCGTCAGGCCATCAACTACGCATTCGACCGCGAGGGTCTCCTGCAGGCGCTGGAGAGCGGCTACGGCACCGTCACCGGCCAGATGTTCCCCGAGAGCTCGGCGGCCTACGACCCGGAGCTGGACGACTACTACGGATACGACCCTGAGAAGGCGCGCGAGCTGATGGCAGAGGCCGGCTATGCCGACGGCTTCACGCTGTCGCTGCCGAACTCCGCCCAGCTGGGCGCGACCACCTACACGCTGCACGAGCAGGCCCTGGCCGACATCGGCATCACCGTGGAGTACACCGATCCGGGAAGCAACTTCATCGCCGACTTCCTGGCGCCGAAGTTCCCCGCGGGCTACATCCCGCTGGAGCAGAACCCCGACTGGCAGCTCATCCAATTCATGGTCTCGCCCACCGCCATCTTCAACCCGTTCGGCTACCAGGACGACCAGGTGGACGCGTGGATCGAGGAGTTCCAATTCGGTGACCAGGCCACGCAGGACGAGGTCGCGGCGGAGCTGAACCGCTACCTGGTCGAGCAGGCGTGGTTCGCGCCGCTGTACCGCGTGCAGGGCAACTTCCCGTCCGACGCGGACACCGTCGTCGAGATGCTGCCGACCAACACCTACCCGGCCATCTACGACATCTACCCCGCCAACTGATCACCTCCGGGGTCCGCCCATGCGGGCGGGCCCCGGGAATCACACTGTCAAGGACGCTCAGCATGCTCACCTTCATCGTCCGGCGCCTGCTCGCCGGCCTGGTGCTCATCGTCGCGGTCTCGGCGGTCGCCTTCAGCCTGCTCTACGCGGGCGGCGGCGACATCGCCCGCCGGATCATGGGCCAGAACGCCTCCGAGGAGGTCGTCGCCCTCCGGGCTCAGCAGCTCGGTCTCGACCAGCCGCTGATCGTGCAGTACGGCAACTGGCTCACCTCGGCGCTCACCGGCGACTTCGGGGTGTCGTGGTTCACGAGCCAGCCGGTCACGGCAAGCCTGTCGAGCCGTCTCGCGGTGACCCTCACGCTCGTGGTGGGCACGACGATCGTCGCGGCCGTCGTCTCAGTCGTGCTGGGCGTCCTCGCCGCCCGCCGCGGCGGCTGGGTCGACGGGGTGGTGCAGTTCATCGCCGTCGTCGGCTTCGCCGTGCCGGGCTTCCTCATCGCCCTCTACCTCGTGCTGTGGTTCGCCATCGACCTCGGATGGTTCCGCGCCACCGGATACGTCCCCATCGGGGAGTCCTTCACCGGGTGGCTCTCCTCGGTCACCCTGCCCATCGCGGCGCTCTCGTTGAGCGCGATCGCGGCGGTGGCGCAGCAGGTCCGCGGATCCGTGATCGACGCCACGTCTCGTGACTACGTGCGCACACTCCGCGCCCGAGGCCTCAGCACGAACCGCGTCGTCTACAAGCACGTGCTGCGCAACGCCGGCGGCCCCGCCCTCGCGGTGCTGGCGGTGCAGTTCGTCGGCCTCCTCGGCGGCGCCGTGATCGTCGAACAGGTCTTCGCCCTGCCCGGCATCGGCCAGCTGACCGTCTCGGCCACCAGCTCCGGCGACATCCCCGTGGTGATGGGGGTCGTCGTCGCCACGGCGGTGATCGTCGTCGTCGTCAATCTCCTCATCGACCTCGCGCAGGCCGCTCTCAACCCGAAGGTGCGACTGTCATGACCGCCATCGACACCCCGCAGACCGTACCGACCCGCGGCACCGGGAACGCCCACATCATGCGGCGACTGCTGCGCCGACCGCTCGCCGTGGCATCGCTCGTCTTCCTCGCGCTCGTCGCGCTGGTGGCCGTCTTCGGCCCCCTCCTCGCCCCCTACGACCCCAACCAAGCATCCCTGTCGCTGATCCTCGCGCCACCCTCGCCCGAGCACCTCCTCGGCAACGACAGCGCCGGTCGCGACGTCTTCTCCCGGCTGCTCGCGGCCACGCAGGTCTCCGTCGCCGCCTCGCTCGTCGCCCTGATCACCTCCCTGATCATCGGCGTGGTCTCGGGCCTCATCGCGGGGTACTTCCACGGATGGTTCGACACCGTCGCCTCGTGGGTCACCTCGCTGTTCATGGCGCTTCCCGGGATCATCGTGCTGCTGGCCGTTCAGGCGGTCGTCGGCCCGTCGGTGTGGATCGCGATGCTCGTCTTCGGCGTGCTCATCTCGCCGGCCTACTTCCGCCTGGTCTACGCATCGGTGAATGCCGTGCGGAGCGAGCTCTATGTCGACGCCGCCCGCGTCGCAGGCCTCAGCGACATGCGCATCATCGGCCGGCACGTCTTCTCGGTCGTGCGCGCGCCGATCATCATCCAGTCGGCGATCGTGGCCGGCATCACCATCGCGATCCAGGCGGGCCTGGAATTCCTCGGACTCGGCGACCTCTCGGTGCCGACGTGGGGGCAGATGCTCAACGACGCGTTCCAGAGCATCTACCGCGCACCACTGCTGATGCTCTGGCCCGCGCTCGCGATCGCCCTCACGTGTATCGCACTGACCCTCCTGGCGAACGCGATGCGCGATGAGCTCGAGCGGACCATCCCCGTCCGACGTCGGCGTCGCCGCGCCGTGACAGGCGCGACGACCTCCATCGCGGCGGTGACGACGTCGATCTCCACCTCGGGTGGTGACCTCGCACTGGAGGACTCCGGCCCCATCCCGGTCGGCGGCGAGACCATCGTGCACGATGACGACACCCCCGGTCGCACGCTGCTTGCGGTCGACGACCTCCACGTCGCGTACGACCAATCGGACGGATCCGTCGTCGAGGTCGTGCACGGCGTGAGCCTGAAGATCCGGGCCGGCGAAGTGCACGGTCTGATCGGCGAGTCGGGATCGGGCAAGACCCAGACCGCGTTCAGCGTGCTCGGACTGCTCCCCCGCGGCGGTCACGTGTCGGGCGGGCGCATCGACTTCGACGGCAGCGACCTGACCGCAGCCTCGGAGAAGCAGTACACGGCGCTGCGCGGCACGCGCATCGGCTACATCCCCCAGGAGCCGATGTCGAACCTGGACCCGTCGTTCACGATCGGCAGCCAGCTGGTCGAGCCGCTCCGGGTCGGCCTCGGGATGTCCAAGAAGGACGCCACCGAGCGCGCACTCAGCCTGCTCGACCGAGTCGGCATCCCGAACCCGCAGCGCACCTTCGACGCCTACCCGTTCGAGGTGTCGGGCGGCATGGCGCAGCGTGTGCTGATCGCGGGCGCCGTGTCGACCGATCCCGACCTGATCATCGCCGACGAGCCGACCACGGCTCTGGATGTGACCGTGCAGGCCGAGGTCCTCGACCTTCTGCGCGACCTGCAGAAGGAGCGTGGAATGGCCATGCTGCTGGTCACCCACAACTTCGGCGTGGTCGCCGATCTCTGCGACCGCGTGACCGTGATGCAGCAGGGCCTGTTCGTCGAGTCCGGCCCGGTGCGCACGATCCTCGGCTCCCCGTCCCACCCCTACACGCAGTCGCTCCTCGACGCGATCCTCGACGAGGGCCCCGCCCGGCCGGCCTACGCCGGTCCTCAGGAAGGAGGCCGGGCATGACCGCGCCGCTGCTGGATGTGAAGGACCTCGTCGTGGAGTATCCCGGCAAGGGGTTCCGCGCCAAGCCGTTCCGCGCCCTGAAGGGCGTCTCGCTCGACATCCGGCCCGGCGAGACGGTGGGCCTGGTCGGCGAATCCGGGTCGGGCAAGACCACCCTCGGTCGCGCGCTGCTCGGGCTCGCTCCGGTCACCGAGGGGTCCGTCCGTTATGCCGGCCGCGACATCGGCCACCTCTCCCGCGGCGAGCGACGCGAGCTCTCCAGCGAGATCCAGGTCGTCTTCCAGGACCCGTACTCCTCGCTGAACCCCGCGATGACGATCGAGCAGATCCTGTCGGAACCGCTCACCGCCCGGGGCACCTCCGCCAGGGAGGCCAAGACGCGCGTGCGAGACCTCCTCGACCGCGTCGGCCTTCCGGACGGGGCGCGCTCACGGCTGCCCCGGGAGTTCTCCGGTGGCCAGCGCCAGCGCATCGCCATCGCGCGCGCCCTCGCGCTCGACCCGAAGCTCATCGTGTGCGACGAACCGGTCTCCGCGCTCGACCTGTCCACCCAGGCCCGCGTGCTCGACCTCTTCATCGAGATCCAGGAGCGCACCGGCGTCGCCTACCTGTTCATCACCCACGACCTCGCCGTCGTTCGCCACATCAGCCACCGCGTCGCGGTGATGTATCACGGCGAGATCGTCGAGAACGGCGATGGCGACCAGGTGACCTCGCACCCGCAGCACCCCTACACCCAGCGCCTGTTCATGGCCGCCCCGCTGCCCGATCCCGACAAGCAGGAGCAGCGTCGCCACGAACGCGCCGCTCTGCGCGCCCAGGCCGAAGGAGAAGCCGCATGACTGCCCCCGCCACCACCGAGGTCGATCATCTCGTGCCGCTGCTGCAGCAGCTCACCCTCGAGGAGAAGGCGGCGCTCGTGCAGGGCGCGGACTTCTGGACGACGGTTCCGCTGCCGAGGATCGGCCTGCGCGCGATGACGCTCTCCGACGGCCCCGCCGGCGTGCGCGGTCCCCGCTGGGATGAGCGCGAGCCCTCGCTCAACCTGCCTTCGGGGTCGGCTCTCGCGGCCTCGTGGGACGACGCGCTCGCGTACCGGTACGGCGCCGCCGCGGCATCCGAGGCGCGCCGGAAAGACGTCGACGTCGTGCTCGGCCCGACGATCAACCTGCACCGCTCGCCTCTCGGCGGACGCCACTTCGAGTGCTTCAGCGAAGACCCCGAGCTCACGTCGGGACTCGCCGCCGCCTACGTGCGCGGCCTGCAGGACAACGGCGTCGCCGCCTGCCCGAAGCACTACGTCGCGAACGACTCGGAGACCGACCGCTTCACCGTCGACGTGCAGCTCGATGACCGCCCGCTGCGCGAGCTGTACCTCGCGCCGTTCGAGCGCGCGGTCGCCGACGCCGGCGCGTGGACGATCATGAGCGCGTACAACTCGGTGCGCGGCGTGACCATGACCGAGAACGACCTGCTCGAGACGCCGCTGAGCTCCGAGTGGGGCTTCGATGGCGTTGTGATCAGCGACTGGACGGCCGTGCGGTCACTCGACGCGGTCGCCGCCTCGCAGGATCTCGCGATGCCCGGTCCCGCGCCGGCGTGGGCCGGGCTCGTCGACGCCGTGCGCGAGGGCGGCGTGTCCGAATCCGACCTCGACCGCAAGGTGCTGCGGCTGCTGCTGCTTGCCGAGCGCGTCGGGGCGCTCGGGGCGGATGCCGCTGTCACGCCGAATCCGGTAAACGCCCGCGCGTTCGCGCGCGAGGCCGCCGTCGAGGGAACCGTGCTGCTGGCGAACGACGGGGTCCTCCCGCTGCCCCCGTCACTGTCCCGCATCGCCGTCATCGGTCACAACGCTCTCGAAGCCCGCACGCAGGGCGGGGGCAGCGCGACCGTTCTGCCCGAGCAGATCGTCACGCCGCTCGACGGCATCCGCACCGCCTTCGCGACCACCGAGGTCTCGTACGAGATCGGCGCCGTCGTGCAGGAGGGTGTGGCGGAGTTCCCGCTCGAGCAGATCAGCAACCCCGTCACCGGCGACCCCGGCGTGCGGGTGAGCTTCTTCGATGCCGACGGCGCGGAGCTGTTCTCCGAGGACCGTCGCTCGACCGCTCTGGTGTGGTTCGGCGGCGATGCGCCGATCGCTGCGAGCCGTCGCGTCGTGCTCGAGACGGATTTCGTCGCGGCTGAGACCGGCGACGTCGAGCTCGGCTTCGCCGGCGCCAACCCCGGCGTGCTGCAGGTCGACGGCGAGACGGTCCTCGACGAGGAGCCCGCGATCGAAGGCACCGACCTCGGCGCGGCGTTCCTCAACCCGCCGTCCCTGACGGCGACGGTCGCCGTGCAGGCGGGCGTCGCGCGCCGCATCCGGCTGGAATTGCGCGTGAACGAGAGCGAGAGCGCGCTCAGCGGCGCGCTGTCGGCGACGCTCGGGATCGCTCCGGAGCGCACCGACCCTGACGCGCTCATCGCCCGCGCCGTCGCCTCCGCGACCGACGCGGAGATCGCCGTGGTCGTCGTCGGCACGAACTCGAAGGTGGAATCCGAAGGCTACGACCGCACCGACCTGGCCCTCCCCGGCCGTCAGGACGACCTGGTGCGCGCGGTCGCCGCCACGGGCACGCCGACCGTCGTCGTCGTCAACGCCGGTTCGCCGGTCGAGCTGCCGTGGGCCTCCGATGTCGCCGCGATCGTGCAGGGCTACTTCGGCGGCCAGGAGTTCGGAACCGCGGTGGCCGACGTGCTCACCGGCACCGCCGAGCCCGGCGGACGGCTCCCCACCAGCTGGCCCGCCGCCCTGGCGGACGTCCCCGTCACGGCGGTCACTCCGACCGGCGGCACCCTGCGCTACGAGGAGGGCATCCACATCGGCTACCGGGCGTGGCTGAAGGATGCGGCCGCTCCGGCGTTCCCGTTCGGACACGGCCTGGGCTACACGACGTGGTCGTGGGGCGCGGCGCAGCGCGACGGCGACGCGCTCGAGGTCACCATCGCGAACACCGGCGCCCGCGCCGGCAAGCAGGTCGTGCAGGTCTACGCCGAGCGCGCCGACTCGTCGGTCGAGCGCCCGGTGCGCTGGCTGGTCGGGTACGGCGTCGTGCGCGCTGCGGCCGGCGAGACGGTGACCGCCCGGATCGCACTGCCCACCCGTCGCTTCGCTCACTGGAACGGCGCCGGCTGGCAGGTCGAGCCCGGCACGTACACCCTGCGGATCGGCGCGTCCGTTGCGGCGTTGAACCTCGAGCTGGATTGGAACATCAACGCATGACAACGCTTCACAACCCCCTGATCAACGGGTTCCACCCCGATCCGAGTGTCGTCGCGGTCGACGGGTGGTACTACATCGCGACCAGCACGTTCGAATACCTGCCGGGCATCCCCATCCACCGCTCGAGGGACTTCGTGACGTGGGAGCTGATCGGCCACGTCGCCACCCGTGCGGGTCAGCTCGGCGTCGAGTCGGTCCCGACCGGCGGCGGCGCGTGGGCCCCCACGATCCGCCACCACGACGGCCGGTTCCACCTCGTGATCACCGACGCGATGGGCCGTGGGATGCTGCACTTCACCGCCGAAGACGCGGCGGGGCCGTGGTCGGACGGCGATCTGATCGTGATGGCCGACGGCTCGGAGAGCGTGTTCGGCATCGACCCCGACATCGCGTGGGACGCCGACGGCACCTGCTACATCACCTTCTCCGGCCTGCTCCTCTCGGGCGACCTGAACCCGAATGCACCGACTCACCTGGGGATCCAGCAGGTGCGCGTCGACCTCGACACCCACACCGCCCTCGAGGCGCCGCGGTCGCTGTGGTCGGGCACCGGGCTGATGTTCCCCGAGGCTCCTCACCTCTACGAGATCGACGGCTCCTGGTACCTGATGATCGCCGAGGGCGGCACGGAGCGCGGGCATGGCATCAGCATCGCTCGCGGCGACAGCCCGGAAGGACCCTTCGAGGGCGCTCCGCGCAATCCCCTCGTCTCGGCACGGTCGACGCCGCGGCCCATCCAGAACACCGGCCACGGCGATCTCGTCGTCGGCCCCGACGGACAGTGGCTGTGCGTGCTGCTCGGCGTGCGCCCGCGCAGCGGAACCCGAGCCTTCTCGGCGCTGGGCCGTGAGACCTTCGTGACCCCGGTCACGTGGCAGGACGGGTGGCCGAGCATCGCTCCCGTCGAGCTGAACCCGCGCCCCGGCACGCGCGTCGACATCGACTTCTCCGCTCCGCTGGACGCGGAATGGATGGCCGTGCGCCGGCTCCCCGAAGACGTGTCGCATCGGGACGGGAACCGTCTCGTGTTGACCGCCGACGGCTCGACCCTCGCCGATTCCCAGCCGGTGTTCGTCGGGCGCCGTCAGGAGCACCTCACGAACGAGGTGACGGTTCGCCTCGACGTCTCCGACGGCACCGGTGGTCTCGCCGTGCGATACGACGAGCGATTCTTCATCGAGATCGAGGCCGACGGGGAATCGGTCACCGCGCGCGCCCACATCGGCGGGCTGCTGCAGGAGTGGTCGGCGGCCGCGGCGGCGGACGTCATCGACCTCCACCTCGGGTCCCGACCGCCACAGGCCGGTGCCGCCATGGTGACCACGAGCGATGAGTTCCACCTGGCTGCGACCGTCGACGGGACCCGCATCGATCTCGCGCGCATCGACGGCCGGTTCCTCTCCAGTGAGGTCACCGAGTCCTTCACCGGTCGAGTCATCGGCGTCTACGCCGTGTCCGGAGAGGTCGCACTGACATCCTGGACCGCGGAAGGACACGACGAATGACAGACGCGACCGTTCACCTCCGTGCCGAGCTGCGCGACGACTCTGACGTCGTCGCGACCGCCACCCCACGCCTGACGTGGCAGGTCTCCGACGCTCCAGACGGCTGGCGACAGCGCTCGGCCGACGTGAGCGACGGCATCGACACCGTGACCCTCGACACGGCCGACAGCGTTCTCGTCGCCTGGCCGTTCGCGCCGCTGGCAGCCGGTGAGCGCCGTGACGTCTCGGTGCGCGTGCGCTCGACGGCGGGAGCGTCGACGGCCTGGAGCCGGGCGATCGCCGTCACGGCGGGGTTCCTCGCCGAGGGCGAGTGGATCGCCGAGCCGGTCGGGCTCGCATCCCCCTCCCGCGCGGCACAGCCCTTCCAGACGCGCACGCGCTTCGTCCTCGGCGAGGACGTGGCGCGCGCAGAGCTGCTGTGGACGGCGCTCGGTGTCGCGGAGCCGCACGTGAACGGCACACCCGTTTCCGACGATGTCCTCGCGCCGGGATGGACCGCGTACCGCGACCGGCTCGTGCATGAGACGGTCGACGTCACCGCACTCGTGCAGCCCGGCGAGAACGAGCTCGGCGCCACGGTGGCCGGCGCCTGGTACACCGAGAAGTACGGCTTCTTCACCTTCACCGACCGGCTCTACGGCTCGCAGCCCTCGTTCCTCGCGCAGCTGCGGGTCACCGCCGACGACGGCACGGTGCGCACGGTCGCCGCGACCGACGCATCGTGGGAGGCGTCGGGCGACGGGCCCATCGTCGACAGCGGCATCTACGCCGGCGAGCACCAGGATCTCCGGCGGACCGCAACCGACTGGACGCCGGTGCGCGTGGGTGCCGCCGCGAACGCCGGGTACGAGAGCGTGCCCCTCCCCGAAGCGCGCATCGCGCCGCCGGTGCGCCGCGTGCAGACCCTGCCGGTGGCGGATGTCATCGCGTCGCCGTCGGGTGGACGCATCCTCGATTTCGGCCAGAATCTCGTCGGCCGGCTGCGCATCCGCGCGGGCGGCGAGCGCGGCACCCGGCTCGTCGTGCGTCACGCCGAGGTGCTCGAGAACGGCGAGCTCGGCATCCGGCCGCTGCGCAACGCCGCCGCGACGGCGACCTTCGACCTGTCGGGTGACGACGTGGTGCTGGAGTCGCGGTTCAGCTTCTACGGCTTCCGCTACGCGGAGATCACCGGCGGCGACCTCTCTCCCGACGATGTCGAGGCGGTCGTGCTGCACACCGACATGCGCCGCACCGGTTGGTTCGACTCGTCGCACGCCGAGCTCGACCGCCTGCACGAGAACGTCGTGTGGGGCATGCGCGGCAACTTCCTGTCGATCCCGACGGATTGCCCGCAGCGCGACGAACGCCTCGGGTGGACCGGCGACATCCAGGTGTTCGCGCCGACGGCGAGCTATCTCTACGACTGCGACGGGTTCCTCACGTCGTGGCTGCGCGACCTCGCCCACGAACAGGCGCACACTCCGGACGGCTCCGTGCCGCTGGTCGTTCCCGCCGCACTCCCCGGGTTCGGCTCCGGCGGTCCGACCGCGGCGTGGGGCGATGCCGCGACCGTCGTCCCCGCGGTGATGCACGAGCGCTTCGGCGATGTCGGGGTGGTGCAAGCGCAGTACGCGTCGATGCGCGCGTGGGTCGAGGCCGTGCTCGACGACACCGACGGCTCCGGCCTCTGGACCGGCCGCATGCAGCTCGGCGACTGGCTCGACCCCTCGGCTCCGCCGGACAAACCCGGAGCGGCCAAGGTGTCGGGGGATGTCGTCGCGTCGGCCTACCTCGCACGGTCGCTGCGGCTGACCGCCGATGCGGCCGAGCTGCTCGGACACGACGAGGACGCCCGCCGCTACGGCGATCTGGCTGAGCGCAGCCGCGCCGCCTTCGCCGCCGAGTTCGTCACGCCCGCCGGGCGCATGATGAACGACGCTCCCACCGCCTACGCGCTCGCGCTCGGCTTCGACCTGGTCACCGACCCGCCCGTGCGCGCGGCGCTCGCGGCGCGACTGGCGGACTTGGTGCGCGAGGGCGGATACCGCATCGGCACCGGCTTCGTCGGCACGCCGCTCGTGGCCGACGCGCTCACGGAGGCGGGCCATCTCGAGGTGGCCGAGCGCCTGCTGCTGCAGACGGAGTGCCCGTCGTGGCTCTACCCCGTGACCATGGGCGCCACCACGGTGTGGGAGCGCTGGGATTCCATGCTGCCCGACGGGTCGATCAACCCCGGGGAGATGACCTCGTTCAACCACTACGCGCTGGGTGCGGTGGCCGACTGGCTGCACCGCTCGGTGGCCGGGCTCGCTCCGGCCGCACCGGGGTACGCCCGGCTGCGTATCGCACCGCGACCGCTTCCGGCGCTCGAGCACGCGTCGACCCGACACCTCACGCCCTACGGCGAGGCCGCGGTGGCGTGGCGGCGCGAGGGCGATGAGGTCGTGGTGACGGCCGTGGTCCCCGCGAACACCGTCGCCGAGGTCGACCTGGGCGACGGCGACGTGCACGAGGTGGACTCGGGTGCGCACACGTGGCGCACGGCCGCCGCGAAGCCGCGGCAGCATCCGCCCCTGCCCGGACTCGACGCGATGCTCGCCGACGTGATCGACGACCCGCGCGCCTACCGCGCCCTGCTCCACACCCTGGCCGAGCATGCGCCGGAGCGGGTGGATGCGGTGCGCACGGGCACGGTGTGGGGCTCGCGCCGGGCCCTGTCGACGGCCCTGATGTTCACCCCGCCGCCGGTGCTCGCCGAGGTGGACGCCGCGATCCGCGCCGCCACCGCCTGACCCACGCACGGCTCGGCGCCCGCCGGCTGGGCACCGGACGGCTCAGCACGCACTCACCCGACGCTTCGAGAGGAGATCCCGCCTCGGGAGGATGAACACGCCGCTCGCGCGTCCTCTCCGCACGGGATCTCCTCCCGAGGTGCGCAGTCAGCGGACGGTGAGGATGACGCGCTGCCAGCTCGCGAGGGGGTGGGTCGGATGCCGGTCGCGGGCCTCGGCGATCACGTGCACCGTGGTGCCGGGCTCGGCATCGGCCGGAATGAGCATGTGCGCGCGTGCCTCGCCCTCGGGTGAATCCACGGCCTCGAGCTCGGCGCCCCGGCACGTGCCGGCGTCGTCGAAGATCCACCAGCGCACGTCGACGCGGTCTCCGTCGGGGTCGAGCGCTCGGGCGACGAGCGCGACGCTCTCCCCCGGCGCGACACTCCGGTCGGCGTCGCCGTCGAGCTCGAGGCGCGGGTGGTGGTTGGCGGCGGCGACATCCGGCGTGATCGACCAGCGCAGGCGTGCGGCGAAGTCCGCCTGCGCGTCGGCGAACCATCGCGTGACCGAGTGCTCGTCGGCCTCATCGCCACCTCCGAAGATGCGCGCGTCGACCGTTGCCCACGTGTCGGGTCCGATGTCGGTGCGCTCCGCCCGCCCGCCCCACCCGCCGTAGGAGGGGTGCTCCCCCGCCCGCAGTCCCGGCACGAGCAGGTTCAGCATCGTGGTCGTGTCGCCCTCGGAGATCCACTCCCCGGCGGGCTGCGGCGGCATCCACACCCGGTAGCCGTCGGCGCGGAGTTCCTCGGCCGAGCGCCCCGAGAGGTGGAAGTAGTCGGTCGGGTCGCCGGGCACCATCTGGCGTCCGTCGCCCCACACCCGGTAGAGCGCGCCGAGCGTGCCGGCGCTCGTGACGTTCTCGCGCATCCATTCCGCCGCCAGCAGGGGGCGGTCCTCGTCGCGGATGGTCTCGCGGATCAGGTATCCCCACGCCATCGCAGCGGCCTCGGTCACGCGGATGTCGGGCCAGACGGGGAGGATGTAGTCGTCGTAGGTGGCATCCTGCGATGCGAACTTCGTGACGATCGCGCGGCGGGAGACGGATGCGCGCACTTGCGGCCACGCGGGGGTCTCGGCGTACCGCTCCTCGATCGAGCGGAGTGCGCGGGCGAGCGTGGCCGGCCCCGCCCAGAGCTGGATGTGCACCGGGCGCGGGTCGTCGTCGAGCAGCGCATCGGCGATCAGGTCGGACCCGGGGGTGTCCGACGACATGTCGCCCTCGAAGTCGACGTTGCCGAACCGGATGAGTCCCCGGAGCACGTCGGGCGACGGGTATCGGTCGTCGTGGACGGCGAGATTCGGGTACGCCTCGGCGTAGGCCTCGACGGCGTCATGGATGAATCGCTCGCCGGGCGCCCACCGCCACGAGGTCTGCGGAGAGTCGTACTCGCGGTCGGGGAGGAAGAAGGTCGTGCCCGCACCGTCGCCGCGCCAGTGGAAGCGGCTGCTCGCGTAGACGAGTCCCTGCAGGTCGACCTCGTTCGTGTACAGCAGCAGGCGCAGGAGGGAATTGAGGTCATCGAGCTCGGGATCGGCGGTGACGATCGTGCGCACCCGACCGCTCATGCGGCGTCCTGCGCGGCTCCGCGCCATTCGGCGAACTCGGCGAGCTTGAGGAACATGTCCTCGAACATCAGGCGCGTGTCGACGTGCGTGTACACCCGCATCGGCCGCGCGCCGGCGATCGGCACATATGAGCCGCTGTCATCGAGAGCCGGAGTCGGCCTGTTGACGTACCGGCTCGATGACGGATCGGGTTCGAACAGGGACTGCAGCGCGGTGAGCAGCACGAGGGGCGAGTCGCCGAGGGCGTAGGTCTCGGATGCCCCACCGAGGAACGATCCCGCCATCTCGACGATCGCCGCGATCTCGTCATAGAGATATCGCCCGAGCGGGCCCGCCGTGGCCACTCGTCGCCGCAGCTCCGCGTCGGAGACGAGGCACTGCCGGTAGACGTCGCGCGGAACCTGCCAGATCGGAATCGCGGAGTGACCGAACACGACCTGACCGGCGACGACGTCGATGAGGAGGTTGTACTCGGTCTCCATCGCGTTCGGCGGCGGCACGGCGAGTCCCTCGTGCTCCTCTCCGCCGATCCAGATGAGGGTCATGCGCTGCGCGATCGCCGGCTCGGTCAGCAGCGCCGATGCGAGGTCGGTGAGGCCGCCGCCGGCGACGTAATACAGGGGCGAGGCGACGTCGCGCATCGCCTCCGCGATGATCGCGTCGACAGCCGCCGACGGTCGAGGGGTGGCGGTGTCGGCGAGCGCCTCGTTCGATCCGCGGTGGATCACGTCGGTCGAGAGGAGCCCCATGCGTCCGAACACGTCGCGCACGATCGTCTCGGCGTTCTCGGCCGCCCGACCGGAGGGGTCGAACGGGTCGCCGTCGCGCAGGCGTGACGCGACGACGGCGCGGATGTCGACACCGGGCGAGAGGAGATGATGCACGAGCTGGTACAGATCGTCCGGGTCGCCGGAGAAGTCGTTGTCGATGATCACCCGTGCGTGCGGACCCGCGGCCGGCGGCAGCGCCTGCCACGGCGCCTCGCCCAGTCGCCAGGTCGGCGCGGCGGGCGGCGTGATCCGATCAGCGGCGGGAATGCAGGTCATCGTCGGCCTCTCGTCGTGCGTCAACGCCTCCGACAGTACCACCGGTTGACCGGTTACTCAGATCCGCGCCCGATCCCTCATCTCGCCAGACCCTCACATCCCACGGGTGGAGAGACACCGTCACCCCCGCGGGGAGGCTCGCCTCATCGATCACCGACGACACGGCGCGCACCGGGGTCACCGCGACGACCTCGGGAGACCAGTTGTGAACGACCCACACCCGGCCGTGCGGAGTGGTGAGAGAGTGCGCGGTGACTTCGCGCGGCGTCTGGTCGAGAAGAGAATCGATCGGCGATCGACCGGCCGCAGCGGCGATCACGCGACGCATGGTGTCGCGGTCGAGGATCGTGCCGACGACGGTGACGGAACCGTTGCCGACGCGACTCCGGGTGACGGCCGGCCAGCGGCCGAAGTGCGGATGCCGATAGCGCGCGATCACCTCGGCATGATCGGAGATGAGGGCATCCATCCATCCGAGCGCCTCCCCTTCGACGCCGTCCATCTCGACTGACACCGGCTCGGCGAGCGCGGAGAACTCCTGGTAGTGCACACCGGCGAGCGCGCCGAGAACGGCGGGCGCACGCTCGAAGCGCACCCTCCCCTCGTCATCCCCGAAGCCGGTGCGGGGCCCGATGATGAGGTTCCCGCCGAGTTCGGCGTAGTCGGCCAAGGTGCGCAGAGTGCAATCCGCCGCCGCGACGAGCCCCGGCACGATGACCGTCGGATAGCGCGCGAGGAGCTCGCGTGCGTCGGGCAGGCATCGCTCGTTGAGGAAGCCCACCTGGCGACCGGCGTCGAGCGCGCCACGGCCGAAGGCGCTCACGATCCGCGCGTACGATCCGCGGTCGCCTCCCTCCGCCGCGGGCAGGGGCGGCTCGAAGGCCATCATCCATTCGCTGTCGTGCGCGTACACGAGACCGACATCGGCATCCGGAACCGCCTCCGCCAGCGCATCGGATGCCTTCGCGAACGACGCTCCGATCGCGGCGACCTCGCCGTAGATCCGTCCCGGCTCGAGATCGTGACCGAGGATGCCACCCCAGTGCACCTCGTGACCGGAGTGCAGCGTGTGCCAGTGCCAGTACGACACCAGCCGCGCGCCGCGGGCCACCAGCAGCCACGCCGCCTGCGCGAGCTGCCCGTCGTAGGGCGGCCGCGTCATCCAGGCGGGTCCGATCGAGGCGGCCCCGGTCTCGGTCACGAGATACGGCGCATCCTTCGTCGCGCGCATCCGGTCGGCCATGAGCACGACGTCGGCGACCGCGTTCGCGGCCCACCCGCCGCCATCACCGTCGGCCCGCGCGTCGAGGGCGTCCTGCGCGAGGTAGTAGGCGTTGCCGCTGGCGATGTCGAGGTGGCGCCCGACCGCGACGTCGTCCATCGCCGGACGACCGTAGGCGATGCAGGTGGTCAGGAAGACCTCTTCGCCGACCAGTTCGCGGGCCAGGTCCGCCTGCCATGCGATGTACTCCGCCGTCACCTCGGCCTGGAAGCGACGCCAAGCGAGGTCGTAGGCGGGGGTCGTGTTCCCTGACGGATCCCACAGCTCGTCCCACCGGCCGATCCGATGCGACCAGTAGGTGAGCCCCCACCGGCGATTGAGCGTCTCGACATCGCCGTAGCGATCCTCGAGCTGCCGCCGGAAGCGCGCGAGGAGATGGTCGTTGTGGATGAGGTGCAGTCCTGCCTCGTTGTCCAGCTGCACCCCGATGACCGCCGGATGCTCCCCGTAGCGCCCGAGTACCGCACGGATGACCCGCTCCGCGTAGAACCGGAAGACCGGCGAGGAGTAGTCGACCTCCTGACGTCCACCCGCGCCTGCCGTCCGTCCGGACGACCGCGAGTTCGGGATGCCGCCGGCTCAGCCAGGGCGGCACCGCGTAGGTGGGCGTCCCCAGGATCACGCGGATGCCGCTGCCATGAGCCTCGTCGAGCACGGGTGCGAGCCAGTCGAGGTCGAATTCGCCGTCGCGCGGTTCCCACGTGGACCACACCGACTCGCCGACGCGGATCAACCCGATGCCGGCCTCGACCATCAGGCGCATGTCCTCGCGCAGTCGAGAGGGGTCCGGCAGGTACTCGTTGTAGTAGGCGGCGCCGAGCAGCGGCCCATGGGCGAAGGCGTGCAGGCGGTCGGCGGTCGTCATCGGCGGGTGGAGTCGCGCACGACGAGTTCGGGACGGAAGCGGATGGAGCGCTCGTGGGTGCCGTCGGGCTCGCGGATCTCCTGCATCAGCAGGTCCACAGCCGACTGGCCGATCCTCGTCGCCGGCTGCCTGATCGAACTGAGCGGCACGACGGTCGCCGACGCGAAGTCGATGTCGTCGTATCCGATCAGCGCGATGTCGTCCGGCACCGGGATGTCTGCGATCAGGGCGAAGGCCTGCAGGAGGCCGACGGCGAGCAGATCGTTGGCGGCGAACACCGCGTCGGGGCGATCGCCGCGATCTCGTGCGATGAGCCGCTGCCCGGCGGCGCGGCCATGGAGCACGGTCAAGGCCGGTTCTTCGATGACCTCCAGGCGGGCATCGGGAACGTCGGCGACCGCCCGTCGCGCGCCCGCCAGGCGATCCCGCACCTGCCGGATGCCCGGGGAGCCTCCGACGAAGGCGATCCGTCGACGGCCGAGCGAGAGCAGGTGCGCGACCGCGAGGTATCCGCCCTCGACGTCGTCGACCGACACGGAGGGAAGGTGGGAGTCCGCAGCCTCGTGATCCACGAGCACGACCGGGATGCCGGCGTCGCGGAGTCGCACCAGCCCCTCCAGATCGTCATCGGCCGGGGTGACGAGCACTCCGCTGACGCGCTGTTGGAGGAACAGGTCGAGGTAGGCAGCTTCGCGCGCCGTCGCCTCGTCGCTGTTTCCCAGCAGCACCACCAGTCCGGCATCGGCGGCGCGCGCCTCGGCTCCGCGCGCGACGTCGGCGAAGAACGGGTTGGCCGCATCGAGCACGATCAGGCCGATGCTGCGGCTGCTTCCCGCGCGCAGCTGGCGGGCAGCGTCGTTCCTCACGAATCCGAGGCTGCGGATCGCGGCCTGTACGCGTTGGACGGTGGCATCGGCGACCTTCTCCGGCCGGTTCAGGACGTTCGAGACGGTACCCACGGAGACACCCGCCGCCTGCGCCACCTCTTTGATGCTGACACCCCGGCTCATGCCACTCCCCCGCCGCCCGTACTGGCACGGACGATGAGCTCCGGCGCGAAGACCCGGTGCGGCTCGGCGGGCTGTCGTCCCGAGATCGTGTCGAAGAGCACATCGACGACGGCCTCACCGAAGCCCGCGTGACGCGTGCTGACGCTCGTCAGGGGGATGACGGATGCCGCCGCGAACTCCGTGTCGTCGAAACCGACGACGGCGATCTCGTCGGGAACCGTGATCCCCGCCGCGACGAGGGCTTGGAGGACACCGAGGGCGAGGAGATCGTTCGCACCGAAGACCGCGTCCGGGCGCGCCTGTGGGGCACGGGCGACGAGCGCCTCGCCGACCGTGCGCCCGACGGCGAGCGTGCGCTCGGCCACCTCGATGACCTCCCACGCCA
This sequence comes from Microbacterium sp. UBA1612, assembly GCF_002321605.1. Taxonomy (NCBI): domain Bacteria; kingdom Bacillati; phylum Actinomycetota; class Actinomycetes; order Micrococcales; family Microbacteriaceae; genus Microbacterium; species Microbacterium sp. UBA1612. Next base: position 27,121 of record NZ_DCMW01000035.1, on the reverse strand, counting down.
CACCGTGCGCCCGAGCCGCCGCCGATCCTCCCGCGAGGCGCTCCTCGACCTGTACCACGCTGAGCGGGCCGCCGACGAAGGCGATGCGACCGCGTCCGCGATCGACGAGGTGCTCGACCGCGAGACGACCACCGGCGACGTCGTCGACGGAGACGGAAGGCTGCGGCGCATCCATCGCCCGCTGCCCGACGATGACCGACGCGGTGCCGCGCTCGCGGACGGCCGCGAGCCGCGCGTCGAGGGACTCGTGCGACGCGGCGATGATGCCGCGCACCTGATGCTGCTCGAAGAGCCGAAGATAGGCATCCTCCCGCTCGCGGCTGCGGTGCGAGTTCGCGATGAGCACCGACAGTCCGCGCTCATCCGCCCGACGCTCGATCGACTCGGCGATCTCGGCGAAGTGGGGGTTGCTCACGTCGGGCACCAGATAGCCGAGGAGGGTGCTGACCCCCATTCGCAGCTGCCGTCCGGCGCTGCTGGGCACGAAGCCCAGCGTGTCGATCGCCTCCCGTATCCGCCGGGACTTCGCCTCGGATACGCGCTCGGGGTGGTTGAGAAAGTTCGAGACGGTGCCGATGGCCACCTCGGCCACCGACGCGACCTCGCGGATTCCGGGTCTGGACATTCGCTCCCCTCCGCCAGGCGGACGTGCCACGACAGTAGTCGATCAGCGCCAGTCGAACTGCGCGGCGAACCCCAGGCGGTCACGGATCTTGCGCGTGGACATGAGCGACTCGAACTCGCCGAGGTCCTCGGCGATCGGCGTTCCCGGGAACCATGACGCGGCCAGCTCCCGCGAAGGCGTGGCGCACCCGGAGGTCTCGGCCGCCACATTGTAGACCTCGAATCCCGGCGGCGCGTCGGCGAGAGCGAGGGAGACCGCCGCCGCGCCGTCGCGCGCATCCACCCAGGACCCCAGCAGGTCGCGACGATAGAGCGGATCTGCCGCGCGCGCGAAGGTCTCGTACTCGTCCTCGGCGACGACATTGGTGAATCGCAGTGCCGTGATCGACGTTCCCTGGGCCCACCCGACCAGTTGTGCGGCGATCGCCTCTTCCGCGACCTTCCCGAGTCCGTAGGTGTTGTTCGCGCGACTCACCGCCTCGTCCACCGGCAGCGCCTCCGGCGCGACATCGAACGGGAACCCCATCGCGGTGATGCTGGACGCGGTGACGATCGCGCGGATACCGGCCCGGTGCGCGGCGAAGAGCACGTGGAAGGTGACGGCCATGTTGTTGTCGAAGGTCGCCGCGTCCGGAACGAGTCCGTTGACCGGCAGGGCAGCCAGGTGCACGATCGCGTCGAGACCGTCGTGTCGTGCCGTGACCCCGAGGAAGGCGTCCAGCGTCTGCCCGTAGTCGGTGAAGTCGACGCGCGTGAACCCCGGCCCCGGCGCACCCCCGAGATCGAAGCCGATCACCTCGTGTCCTTCGTCACGCAGTCGCGCGACGGTCGCACGCCCGAGCTTGCCGTTGCTTCCGGTCACTCCCACGATCATCCGGCGCCTCCTCGTCGAGTTGAAACGTCACAAGTCTATCGGCCGTCTCGCCACGATGGACAGTGCATTCAGGCGCGAATAGAATTGCACCTCGACGGAGGTACAGGATGCCCACTCGCTACGGTCAGCCGATGGACGCGCAGCTGCGCCAGCTGACGAAGGTCGCCGTCATGTACCACGAGCGCGGAATCCGCCAAGCCGAGATCGCCGAGAACCTCGGCCTGTCGCAGGCCAAGGTATCGCGACTGCTCAAGCGCGCGGAGAACCTCGGCATCGTGCGCACGATCGTCACGATCGCTCCCGGCCTGCACACCGAGCTCGAGGAGCGCGTCGAGAGCCGTTTCGGCTTGAGCGAAGCCGTCGTCGTCGACCTCAACGGAGACGGCGAGGACGCCGACGTGCTCGGCGCCATCGGCAGTGCGGCCGCAGCCTACCTCGAGGGGGCCTTCTCAGGGGCGGAACGCGTCGGCATCTCCTCGTGGAGCCAGACGCTCCTCGCAACCGCGGATCGCATGCGCCCGACGGGCACGCCCGCCGCATCCGAGATCGTCCAGCTCCTCGGCGGGATCGGTTCACCCGAGGTGCAGACGAAGTCGCAGCGCCTCGCCGGCGACTTCGCGCGCATGCTCGGGGGACTGCCCTATTACGTACAGGCGCCGGGGATCGTGGCGGACCGGTCGACGCGAGACAGCCTGCTCGGCGATCCCGGGCTGGCCGGGGTCACCGAGCGGTGGCGCCATCTCACCGCCGCCGTGGTCGGGATCGGCAACGTCTTGCCGTCGGACCTCCTCGAGGAGAGCGGGAACGCCTTCTCCCGCCCCGACCTCGATGCGCTCCTGGCCGACGGCGCCGTCGGAGACATCTGTCACCGCGTCTTCCGCGAGGACGGCTCGGCCGTCACGGGCGAGGTCGACGACCGCACGATCTCCATCGCCACCGCCGACTTCCTGCGCATCCCTCGACGCATCGGCGTCGCCGGAGGCCCTCGCAAGCTGCAGCCGATCCGGGGCGCGCTCGCGGGCGGCTGGGTGACGACTCTCATCACCGATGAGAACACCGCCCGCGCCCTCTTGGACGAGTGAGCTCAGCCCTTCACCGATCCCGCGGCGAGGCCCGCCATGATCTTCTTGTTGAGGAAGATGAACACGATCAGCAGCACGATGATGTTGATGCTGATCGCGGCGAAGAGCGGGCCGTAGGCGGTCGATCCGAACTCGTCCGACAGGCTCAGCAGGCCGACCTGGATCGTCGCCAGTTCGGGTCGCGTCGTGAAGGTCAGGGCGATCAGCAGGTCGTTGAAGACGCTGAAGAACTGCACGAGCGCGATGGTGAGCATGGCGTTCTTCATCAGCGGCATCGCGATCACGAAGAACGAGCGCAGCGGGCTGCATCCGTCCATCGTCGCGGCCTCGAAGATCTCCCGCGGGAGCGACCGGAAGTACGCCGCCATGAGGAACGTGGTCAGGGGGATGCCCATGGCCGTGTAGGTGAGGATCATCGGCCACAGCGTGTCGGTGATCCCGATGCGGAAGTACACGGTGAACAGCGGCACGAGGATCATCTGGCCGGGGACCATGATTCCGGCCATCACCAGCAGGAGCGTCGTCCGCCGCCCCTTCCAGATCATGATCTCGAGCGCGTAGCCGGCTGCAACCCCGAGGAAGACGATCAGCGCGACGGACGGCAGCGTCACGAGCAGGCTGTTGCGGTAGTTCAGCGCCACGTCACCACGCGTGAACGCGTAGACGTAGTTGTCGAGATTGAACTGCTCCGGCAGCGCCCACGTCGGGTTGGCGAAGAACTCCGTCTGCGTCTTGAACGACCCCATGATCATCCAGAACTGCGGGTAGAGGACCACGACGAGCACGAAGGCCACGAGGAGCCAGATCGGCAGGCGCCGCAGCGCGCGACGGGCCGATCGCTGGACGGGCTGGCGGGGCGTCTTGCGCGAGAAGGGCCGCGCCTGGGTGATGACCTGGGTCTGAGTCATGTCAGTCCTCCACACGCTTGCTCGAGGACCGGAAGACGGCGAGCGTGAACATCAGGCAGAGCAGGGTGAGGATCACGGCGATCGTGCTGCCGTATCCGTACTCCGCGTATTCGAAGGCGGTGCGGTACATGTACAGCGTCAGCGGCGAGGTGGTGGTTCCGGGGCCGCCGTTGTTGAGGGCCAGCAGGCTGTCGAAGACCTTGAGCGTGGAGTTCAGGCTGAAGATGATCGACGAGAGCAGGATCGGCAGCGACAACGGGATGATGATGTGTCGCACCAGGCGAAACCCGTTCGCACCGTCGATGCGCGCCGATTCGATCACCTCGTCGGGAATGTCGAGCAGCCCCGTGTACAGCAGGACCGCGTAGAACCCCATCGAGCTCCACAGGGTCATGAGGAAGGCGATGAACATCGTGCCGGCGGTCGAGGCGAGGAACTCGACGCTCTCTCCGCCGAAGAAGTTGATCAGGTCGTTGACCGGCCCCTGATTCTGCCCGACAGCGAAGAAGCTGCGGAACAGGAGAGCAACCGCGACGGTGGGCAGCACCATCGGGAAGAAGACCGCGGTACGGACGAATGCCGACCCCTTGCGGAGCACGAAGACGTAGAGCAGGGCGAGGAGGTATCCGACAGCGACCTGCAGGGCCGTCATCACGACCGCGAAGCTGACGGTGACCCACACCGACTGCAGCGCGGGCGGGTCGTTGAAGAAGGTGACGAAGTTCTCGAAGCCGACGAACTCGAAGCCCCGCAGCGTGTTGCCCTGGAAGAGCGACAGACCGAGCGACCACGCCACCGGCACGACCTTCAGCAGGACGTATACCGCCAGCGTGGGAAGGAGGAGGATCAAGATCGCTTTCTTGTCCCCGAATACGCGCGACATCGCGTGTCCTCTCCACAACGGAGAACGTCCGGCCCCACCCGCGGCGGGGCCGGACGTTCTGGAATCAACGGCTGGAGTCGACGCTCGCCTGGAGCTGCGACATGTACTCCTCGGCGCTCATGTCGCCGTTTGTCAACAGTGACACGTTCGTCGAGGCGAGCGAGTTCGATTCGCTGTCGAGCAGCGCTTCGAACCACAGCACGGTCTCGTCGATGCTCGCCATCCGCTCCTGGATGTCTGCGGTCGTCTCCGGCACGCCGGTGACCTCTTCGTTGACTTGGAAGCCGGACAGGATGCCCGCTTCGCCGAGCGCCTGCGCGCCGTAGTTCTCCGCGATGCACGAGAACCACGCCTCGGTGTCGGGTCCGTAGGTCTTGGGGTTGATCGCCATCGCCGCACCGGCGTTCGCGGGGTACTGGTCGATGTCGCCGGCGCCTCCCTCGACGGCCGGGAACGGCATGAAGCCGATGTTCTCGGCACCGACGAGGTTCTCATCGCTGTTGATGTTGCTGCTGATGTCCCGCCCCGACGGCGCCATGATCGGCACGATCGTCAAGCCCAGCATCGGGCTCTCCCCGGCCGACCTCGCCGACCTCGTGGGCGATCTCGCCGCGGCCGGCGTCGACTTCATCAAGGATGACGAGCTGCAGGGCAACGGCCCCCAGGCCCCGCTGCGGGAGCGGGTCGCGGCGGTGATGCCGGTGCTCGAACGCCACGCCGATCGCACCGGCGTCAAGCCGATGTACGCGTTCAACATCACCGACGACATCGACCGGCTCGAAGCCAACCACGATCTCGTGCTCGCCGCCGGCGGCACCTGCATCATGGTGTGCGTGAACCTCGTCGGTCTGCCCGGCCTCGAATACATCCGCCGCCGCTCGCAGCTGCCCATCCACGGGCACCGCGCCATGTTCGGGTCGATCAGCCGATCCGAACAGCTGGGCATCGGCTTCCGCGCGTGGCAGAAGATCGCACGCCTCTCGGGCGCGGACCACCTGCACACCAACGGCATCTCCAACAAGTTCTACGAGACCGACGCGCAGGTGCTCGATGCGATCGCCGCCGTCCGGGAGCCCCTCCTCGGCCTCGAATCCACCGTGCCCGTGCTCTCCTCGGGGCAGTGGGGCGGCCTCGCGCACGCCACCTATGCCGAGACGGGGACCACCGATCTGCTCGTGCTCGCCGGCGGCGGCATCCACGGGCACCCCGACGGCGCGCGCGCCGGCGTGGCGAGCATGCGCGAGGCGTGGGCGTCGGCGGCAGCGGGCGAGAGCGTCGAGACGGCCCTCGAGCGCTCCGCCGCCTTGCGCCGCGCGACGGAGGCGTTCGGGGCCGCTCGTGTCTGAGGCTGCCGGCGCCGCGCCGCGCGCCGGGTTCTACGGCGACGACTTCACCGGCAGCGTCGACGCCCTCCTCCAGTTCGCGCGCGCCGGCTGGAGCGGACGGCTGTTCGTCGGCCTTCCCGACGACGACGCGCTGCGTGAGGCGGCCGCGACCGTCGACGTGGTGGGCATCGCCGGAATCGCCCGGTCTCTGCCGCGCGAGGCGCTCGACGCCGAAGTGCGCCCGGCGCTGACGGCCCTTGCGGCGCTGCATCCGCCTCTCGTGCAGTACAAGGCCTGCTCGACCGCCGACTCCTCCCCCGACGTCGGAAGCATCGGACGCGTGATCGAGATCGCCCGCGATGTCGTCGGCGAAGGCCCCGTCCCGCTGCTGTTCGCCCAGCCGGACTTCGGACGCTACACCGTCTTCGGGCACCACTTCGCGGCCGAAGACGGCGTCGTGCATCGCCTCGACCGGCAGCCGACGATGTCGACGCACCCGTCCACGCCCATGACCGAATCCGATCTCGCCCGCCACCTGTCGCGACAGACGACCCTCCCGATCGACGGGATCCCGTTCACCCGCTACACCTCGTCGGCGGCGGTGATGGCCGCCCTCGTGGACTCCCCCGCCGCGGCGACGGTGCTCGACGCCGCCGACGCCGCCCACCTCGCCCTCGTCGGCCGCGCCATCGCGGCGCTCGAGACGCCGGTGTTCGCCGTCGGGTCAGGCGGGCTGAGTCTCGCCGTCGCCACGGCACGCCCGGGTCGGGAGTCGCCGCCGCCGGCCGCCACCCCGGCACGCGGGCCGGTGCTCGCCGTCTCGGGCAGCTGGTCGACCCAGACCCGTCGCCAGATGGATGCCGCCGCCGACGCCGGCTGGCTCGTCGAGACCCTGCCGCTGGATGCCGCCGACCGCGACGCCGCGATCGCGCGCACGATCACCGCGCTCGGCGCCGGACGCAGCGTCGCCTTCCGGTCCGACCACCTCCGCCTCGACGACGCCGACCCGCTGCACGCGCTCGCCCGTGCCGGCGCCCACATCGTGGCGGCTGTGCTCGACGCGGGCGCCGCGTCTCGGGTGATCGTGTGCGGTGGCGACACCTCCAGTCGCATCACGACGCTGCTGGGCGTGCGGTCGCTGTCGATCGCGGCGAACCCGGTCGGCAACATCGTGCTGCTGCGCGCCCACGCCGACGAACCCGCCGTCGACGGCGTGGAACTCCTGCTGAAGGGAGGCCAGGTCGGCGGCGTCGACCTCTTCGACGAGGTGCGCCGGCTGGGCGAGTCCGAGGCCGGCAGTCGATGACGGCCGCAACCTCCGCCGACACCGGCCTCTCCCGCCTCGCCGCGGAACTCGACGATCCCGCACGCCTCAGCACGCGAGCCATCGACCGCGTCGCCCAGGCGAGCGACGCATCCCACTATCTGCTCACCCCGGAGGCGGTGGTGACCGCGGCGGACGCGACCGAGGTCGCTCGGCTGCTGCGAACCGCGTCGACGCTGCGCCGCCCCGTCACCTTCCGATCGGGCGGCACGAGCCTGTCGGGACAGAGCGCCGGTGACGGACTGCTCGTCGACGTGCGCCGCGGATTCCGCCGCATCGACGTGCTCGACGACGGCCGGCGCGTGCGCGTGCAGCCGGGCGCCACCGTGCGTCAGGTCAACGCCCGCCTCGCGCGCCACGGATACCGGCTCGGTCCCGATCCCGCCAGCGAGGCCGCCTGCACGATCGGCGGGGTCGTCAACAACAACTCCAGCGGCATGGCCTGCGGCACGACCGAGAACACCTACCGCACCCTCGAGTCGATGGTGTTCGTGCTCCCCTCGGGCACACGGGTCGATTCGGGCGCACCCGACGCCGACGAGGCGCTGCAGCGCGCCGAACCCGGCCTCGTCGACGGGCTGCTGCGGCTGAGGCGACGAGTCGCCGAGAACCCCGCGACGGTGGAGCTCATCCGCCGCCAGTTCGCGATGAAGAACACCATCGGCTACGGCGTCAACGCCTTCCTCGACCACGATCGCCCCGCCGACCTGCTCGCGCACCTCGTGATCGGCAGCGAGGGCACCCTCGCGTTCGTCGCGGAGGCCACCTTCCGCACGGTGCCGATCCGGCCTCACACCGCCACCGCCCTCGCCGTCTTCGACGACCTCGACGCCGCGACCCGCGCCCTCCCGGCTCTCGTGGACACCGGCGCCGCCACCGTCGAGTTGATGGATGCGACCTCGCTGCGCGTCGGTCAGGCTCTCGCCGACGCGCCACCGCAGATCGTCGGGTTCGACGTGCACCGCCACGCCGCCCTGCTCGTGGAGTACCAGGCGTTCGAGGCCGACGCCCTCGCCCGCCTCGTCGCAGTCGGCGACCGCGCGCTCGGCGCCGAGCCGCTGCGCGCACCGGCGCCTCTTTCGACCGACGCGGCCATCCGGGCCCGCGCCTGGAAGCTCCGCAAGGGCCTCTACGCGTCGGTCGCCGGCGCTCGCGCAAGCGGCACGACGGCACTCCTCGAAGACGTCGTCGTCCCCGTCCCCACCCTCGCCGAGACGTGCGCTTCACTGCAGGAGCTGTTCTCCCGCTACGCCTATCGCGACAGCGTGATCTTCGGACACGCGAAGGACGGCAACATCCACTTCATGCTCACCGACCGGTTCGAGACCGACGAGCAGCTCGACCGCCTCACCGGGTTCACCGACGACATGGTCGACCTGGTGCTGGCCGCCGGCGGCAACCTCAAGGCCGAACACGGCACCGGACGCGCGATGGCCCCGTACGTGCGACGGCAGTACGGCGACGAGCTCTACGACGTCATGCGCGAGCTCAAGCGCCTGTGCGATCCGGCCGGCATCCTCAACCCCGGCGTGATCATCGACGACGACCCCGACGCCCACGTGCGCCATATCAAGCTCACGCCGTCGATCGAGGCCGAGGCCGACCGGTGCGTCGAGTGCGGCTACTGCGAGCCGGTGTGCCCGTCGAAGGACCTCACGCTCACGCCGCGCCAGCGCATCGTCACGCGCCGCGCGATGGAGCGGGCGAGGGCATCCGGCGATCACGACCTGCGCCGCGAGCTGGAACGCGACTACGCCTACGAGGGCCTGCAGACGTGTGCCGCCGACGGCATGTGCGCGAGGGCGTGCCCCGTGCTCATCGACACCGGCTCCCTCGTCAAGCGCCTTCGCACCGAGAACCGCAGCCGGATTCTCGAGACCGGATGGACCGCCGCCGCGCGCAGCTGGGGAGCGGTCACGCGCGTGGGCTCCGGCGCGCTGACGCTGGCCGACGCCGCACCCGCCGGTGCGGTGACGGCGGTGACGGATGCCGCGCGCGCCGTCGCCGGATCCGACACGGTGCCGCGCTACTCGGCCGAGCTTCCCGCGGGCGGCCGCGCGCGGCGGATACTCGGGCGCCACGTCGGAGCGGCCGGCGCCGAGCCGGTCGCGGTGTACCTGCCGGCGTGCGTGGGCAGCATGTTCGGCGCCGAGGGCGGCGGTGCGGGTGCGAGCGCCGCGTTCACCGCATTGCTCACCCGCGCGGGGATCGCCGCGACCGTTCCCGACGGCATCGAGGCGCTGTGCTGCAGCACGCCATGGACGTCGAAGGGATTCCCGCGCGGGCGCGACGTGATGCAGAGGCGGGTCGTCGACGCCGTGCGCACCGCCGTTGCGGCCGGACTGCCGATCGTCAGCGACGCGTCCAGCTGCACCGAGGGCTTCGCGCACCTGCTCACGGGCGCCGGCCTCGACGCCACGGTGGAGGATGCGGTCGCCTTCGTCGACCGCGAGGTGCTGCCGCGCCTGCCTGCGGCGTCGCACGTCGCGTCACGCCTGGTGCTGCATCCGACCTGCTCTTCCACCCAGATGGGACTGAACGACGCACTCGGTCGGATCGCCGAGCGCGTGGCCGACGAGGTCGTCACCCCGGACGCGTGGGGATGCTGTGCGTTCGCCGGCGACCGCGGCATGCTGCATCCCGAACTGACCGCATCGGCCACCGCCGCCGAGGCGGCCGAGGTCGCCGCCCTGGCCGGCGACGCCCACGCCTCCTGCAACCGCACGTGCGAGCTCGGCATGACCCGCGCCACCGGCGTCGGCTACCGCCACATCCTGGAGCTCCTCGAAGAGGCCACCCGCTGAGCCGCAGCGCTTCCACCACCGCCGCCCCGCCCAGCTCCCACCCTCCGCAGCATGTCCCACTTTCTGTCCTCAAGAGTGGCCATACCAACCGAAAGTGGGACATGATGCCGCCCCGCAGCATCCGCCTCCGCAGCATGTCCCACTTTCTGTCCTCAACAGCCGCCATGGCGTCAACAAGTGGGACATGCCGCGGGAGAGGCATCCATCGCCCGCCTCTCGGCATCCACTTGCCCACCTGCCCTCCGCCATGTCCCACTTTCTGCCCCTAAGAGCCGCCATACCGACCAAAAGTGGGACATGCCTCCGCCCCGCAACGCCTACCCTCCGGCGGACTTGCGCATCACGCGGCACTGGCTTATCGTTGAATCGATTCACCGACGCCTGAGGAGCGCTACTCGATGACGAGCCACACCCCGACGCGGGTCTGCTTCGAACTGCAGATCAAGCCCGAGCTCCTCGACGAGTACATCGCCCGCCACACCCCGGTCTGGCCCGAGATGCTCGCCGAGATCGCCGCCGCCGGGCGCCGCAACTACTCCCTCTTCCTCGCCGAGGGCGGCCGCCTCGTGGGCTACTACGAGACCGACGACGACGACGCGGCGCAGGCCTACCTCGCCGGCAGCGAAGTCGCCGCGCGATGGGAGGCCGAGATGTCCCGGTTCTTCGTCGACCTCGCCGGTCGCCCCGACCAGGCCGCCACGCCCCTCACCGAGATCTTCAACCTGCACGACCAGCTCGCTGCCACCGGCACGGCTCCGACCGAAGAAGGCACCGCATCATGACGACGCTGTCCGACGACATCCTCACCCAGCTCGAAGGCCAGGGCATCGAGCTGCCCAGCTGGGCATTCGGCAACTCCGGCACGCGCTTCCGCGTGTGGACCACCGAAGGGACCCCGCGCGACCCGCGCGAGAAGATCGCCGACGCCGCGCAGGTCAACAAGCACACCGCGCTGGCGCCGTCGGTGGCCCTCCACATCCCGTGGGACACCGTCGACGACTACGCCGAGCTGCGCTCCTACGCCGAAGACCTGGGTGTCACACTCGGCACGGTCAACTCCAACACGTTCCAGGACGAGGACTACAAGTTCGGCGCCCTCACCCACCACGACGACCGCATCCGCCAGAAGGCCATCGACCACCACCTCGAGTGCATCGACATCATGGATGCGACCGGGTCGCGTGACCTCAAGATCTGGCTCGCCGAGGGCTCGAACTACCCCGGCCAGATGGACATGCGCGCCCGGCAGGACCGCCTGAACGACTCGCTGCAGAAGATCTACGCGCGCCTCGGCGACGACCAGCGCCTGGTGCTGGAGTACAAGTTCTTCGAGCCGTCGTTCTACCACACGGACGTTCCGGACTGGGGGACCTCCTACGCCCAGGTCGCCACGCTCGGCGACAAGGCGATGGTGTGCCTCGACACCGGCCATCACGCGCCCGGCACCAACATCGAGTTCATCGTCATGCAGCTGCTGCGCCTCGGCAAGCTCGGCTCGTTCGACTTCAACTCCCGCTTCTATGCCGACGACGACCTGATCGTGGGCGCGGCCGACCCGTTCCAGCTGTTCCGCATCCTGTTCGAGGTCATCCGCGGCGGGGGGCTGAACAACCCCGACGTGGCCTTCATGCTCGACCAGTGCCACAACATCGAGGACAAGATCCCCGGCCAGATCCGTTCGGTTCTCAACGTGCAGGAGATGACCGCGCGGGCACTCCTCGTCGACCGGGAGGCCCTCGACGCCGCCCAGGCTGCCAACGATGTGCTCGCCGCCAACGCTGTATTCATGGACGCGTTCTACACGGATGTGCGCCCGGCGCTCGCGCAGTGGCGCGAGTCGCGGGGACTGCCGGCCGACCCGATGGCCGCCTATGCCGCCTCGGGGTATCAGCAGAAGATCGTCGCCGAGCGCGTCGGCGGCACGCAGGCCGGCTGGGGCGCCTGATCCGATGACCACCGTCGCCGACCGCGTGCTCGACGGGCCCCACGGCCCGCTGCGCGTGCGCACCTACGTCCCCGCCGCACCGGCAGCCGCCGGCCTGGTGTGGGCGCACGGCGGTGGGTTCGCCCACGGCGACCTCGACATGCCCGAGGCCGACGGGGTCGCGCGCGCGTTCGCCGAGCTCGGCATCGCGGTCGTGTCGGTGGACTATCGGCTGGCGCCGCCGTTCCGGTACCCGGTCGCGCGCGAGGAGGTCGCCTTCGCGTACGCGTGGGCGGCCGCATCCGATCTGACGACCGGCCCGTGGGCGCTCGGCGGCGCGAGCGCGGGCGCGAATCTCGCCACCGGGGCCACCCTCAAGACCCTGCACGCCGGCGGCGAGACACCCCCGCTCCTTGTGCTCGCCTATCCGACGCTGCACCCCGTGCAACCCGCGCCCGACGACGCGTTGCGCGCAGCTCTCGACGCCGAGCCCGACGCCGACAGATTCGGACCCGACGTCGTGAGCGCGATGTACGAGAACTACCTCGGCGCACCGGTGTCGACCGCCGATGTCTACGCCGCGCCCGGCCTGGCGTCGGCAGCGGAGCTCGCCGGCTTCCCGCCCACGATCATGATCAACGACGAGGTCGACGAACTGCGCGTCTCGGGCGAGGCGTTCGCCCAGACCCTGCGAGCCGCCCGCGTCGACGTCGCCTGCTCCACCGAGCCGGGCACCCAGCACGGGCACCTCAACCGCCCGGAAGAGGGAGCCGCGCAACCGTCGATCGAGCGCTTCGCCGCGCGCATCCTGGCCCTTGCCTCGCACGATCCCGATCCCGATCCCCGCCCCACCCGCACGACTCCCACGACCAGCGCTCCGCAGTCGCTTTCTGCGGATGCGACGACCCCGTAACCCGCACTTCACGACTGCGGAACCGCAGCCGAACGATCCCTACGAAGGAAACGTCATGACGAATCCCGCCGCGGCCGACCTGATCGCCCGTTCCAACCGCTTGGGCGCCGACCCGAAGAACACGAACTACGCCGGGGGGAACACCTCGGCAAAGGGCACCGAGATCGACCCGGTCACCGGTGAGCCGGTCGAGCTGCTGTGGGTGAAGGGGTCCGGCGGCGACCTCGGCACGCTGCAGGAGAAGGGTCTCGCGGTGCTGCGCCTGGACCGCATGCGCTCGCTCGTGAACGTCTACCCCGGCCTCGAGCGCGAGGATGAGATGGTCGCGGCCTTCGACCACTGCCTGTTCGGCAAGGGCGGCGCTGCTCCCTCGATCGACACGGCGATGCACGGCCTGGTCGACGCCGCCCACGTCGACCACCTGCACCCGGATTCGGGCATCGCGATCGCCACCGCCGCCGACGGCGAGCAGCTGACGGCGACCATCTTCGGCGACAAGGTCGTGTGGGTACCGTGGCGTCGCCCCGGCTTCCAGCTGGGGCTGGACATCGCGGAGATCAAGGCGAAGAACCCGCAGGCGGTCGGCTGCATCCTCGGCGGCCACGGCATCACCGCGTGGGGCGACACCTCCGAGGAGTCCGAGAAGAACTCGCTGTGGATCATCGACACCGCCGCGGCCTACATCGCCGAGCACGGTGCGGATGCGCCCTTCGGCGCCGAGCGCGCCGGCTTCGGCGCCCTGCCCGAGGCCGAGCGACGCGCGAAGGCCGCCGCGCTGGCTCCGACCATCCGCGGCATCGCCTCGCACGACAAGCCGATGGTCGGGCATTTCACCGACGCCGACGTCGTGCTGGAGTTCCTCGCGTCCGAGAAGGCACCCGCCCTCGCCGAGCTCGGCACGAGCTGCCCCGACCACTTCCTGCGCACCAAGGTCAAGCCGATGATCCTCGACCTGCCTGCCGACGCATCCGTCGACGATGCCATCGCGCGCCTGGGCGAGCTGCACGAGGCGTACCGCGCCGACTACACCGCCTACTACGAGGCCCACGCCGACGCCGAGTCCCCCGCGATCCGCGGCGCCGACCCGCTCATCGTGCTCGTCCCGGGCGTCGGGATGTTCTCGTTCGGCGCGAACAAGCAGACCGCGCGCGTCGCGGGCGAGTTCTACATCAACGCCATCAACGTGATGCGTGGCGCCGAGGCCCTGTCGACCTACTCCCCGATCTCGGATGCGGAGAAGTTCCGCATCGAGTACTGGGCCCTCGAAGAGGCCAAGCTGCAGCGCATGCCGAAGCCCAAGAGCCACCAGGGCCGCGTCGCGTTCGTCACCGGCGCCGCATCCGGCATCGGCAAGGCCATCGCGACCCGTCTGGCTGCCGAGGGCGCGTGCGTGATCGTCGCGGATCTCGACCTCGAGAAGGCGCAGGCCGCCGCCGCGGAGCTCGGCAGCACCGACGTCGCGATCGGCGTGGCCGCCAACGTCGCCGAGGCCGACGCGATCCAGGCCGCGTTCGACGAGGCGGTGCTCGCCTTCGGCGGCGTCGACCTCGTGGTCAACAACGCCGGACTGTCGCTGTCGAAGCCGCTGCTGGAGACCACCGAGAAGGACTGGGACCTGCAGCACGATGTCATGGCCAAGGGCTCCTTCCTGGTGTCGAAGGCCGCGGCGCGCATCCTCATCGCCCAGAAGCTCGGCGGCGACATCATCTACATCTCGTCGAAGAACTCCGTGTTCGCCGGCCCGAACAACATCGCCTACTCCGCGACCAAGGCCGACCAGGCGCACCAGGTGCGACTTCTCGCGGTCGAGCTCGGCGAGCACGGCGTGCGCGTGAACGGGATCAACCCCGACGGCGTCGTCCGCGGATCGGGCATCTTCGCCTCCGGGTGGGGCGCGAACCGTGCCGCCACCTACGGCGTCGCCGAAGAGGACCTCGGCCAGTTCTACGCCAACCGCACGATCCTCAAGCGCGAGGTCGTGCCCGAGAACGTCGCCGACGCGGTCTACGTGCTCACCGGGCCCGAGCTCTCCCGCACGACGGGCCTGCACATCCCGGTCGACTCCGGCGTCGCCGCCGCGTTCCTGCGATGACCGTCCGCGTCGACCCCGGCGCGTTTCGTCTCGCTCCGCTCGCTCAACGACCGAGACCAGGTCCAGGCCTTGCCGGTCGTTGAGCGAGCAGCGCAGCGCCGAGACGAAACGCATCCCGCCCGCCGCCACGGAGCCGCCGCGTGACCGGCGGCGCGGTCGCCGCGGTCGACCTCGGAGCCACCAGCGGACGCGTCATGATCGGGCGCGTGGACGCCTCCGCAGGCACCCTCGCGCTCGAGCAGGTCGCGCGCTTCCCGAACGGCGGCGTCCGTCTCGCATCCGGGCTGCACTGGGATCTCACGGCGCTGCATAGCCACGCCCTGCGGGGGCTGGCCGACGCGATGCGCACCGAACCCGGCATCGCAAGCGTCGGCATCGACTCGTGGGCGGTCGATTACGCCCTGTTCCGCGGCGACCGGATGCTGGGCGAGCCGTTCCACTACCGCGACGAGCGCACCGAGAGCGGTGTCGAGTCGGTGCACGGGAAGGTGCCGTTCGCGGATCTCTACCGGCGCAACGGCCTGCAGTTCCTGCCGTTCAACACGCTCTACCAGCTCGCCGCCGAGGGCGACGCGCTGAGCGGTGCGGATGCGCTCCTGCTGGTGCCGGATGCGCTCGCCTTCCAGCTCACCGGCGTGCGCGCCGCCGAGCGCACGAACGCGTCGACCACCGGCCTCCTCAGCGTCGCCGACGGAGCGTGGGACACCGACCTGATGGACACCCTGGGATTCGACCGGGCCCTCTTCGGCGCCCTCGTCGACCCGGGCGCATCCCTCGGGCGCCTGCGCCCCGCGATGGCGTCCGAGATCGGTGCCGAGCTCGACGTCGTCGCCGTCGGGTCGCACGACACCGCGTCGGCGGTCGTGGCCGTTCCGATGACCGATCCGTCGACCGCGGCGTACATCTCGTGCGGCACATGGGGGCTCGTCGGCCTGGAACTCGAAAGCGCCGTCACCTCCGATTCCGCGCGTGAGGCGAACTTCACGAACGAGGGCGGGGTCGACGGCCGCGTCCGGTTCCTCCACAACGTCATGGGGCTGTGGCTGCTGAGCGAGTCCGTGCGCCAGTGGGAGCGCCAGTCTGGTGAGCCCATCGACCTGCCGACGCTGCTGGCCGACGCCGGCGAGGTGCCGGCGTCATCCGTCGCCCTCTTCGACGCGAACGACCCGCGGTTCATGGCGCCGGGCGATCTGCCCGCGCGCATCGCGGACTGGTATCGCGAGCATGACCGTCCGGTTCCCGCCACGCGCGCGGCGTTCGCCCGCGCGATCGTCGAGAGCCTCGCCGACGCCTTCGCCGGTGCGGTGCGCGACGCCGCCCGCCTCGCCGGACGCGACGTCGAGACCATCCACATCGTCGGCGGCGGTTCGCTCAACCGTCTCCTCTGCCAGCGCACCGCCGACCGTGCGGGGATGCCGGTGCTCGCGGGTCCCGTCGAAGCAACGGCCATCGGCAACGTCCTGGTTCAGGCCCGCGCCCAGGGCTGGTTCGGCGCGGACGCGTCGCTGGAACAGCTGCGCACCGTCGTCGCATCCGCCTTCTCCCCGCGCCGCTTCACCCCCCAGGCCTGACCCGACTCGCCGCGCCGCGCCGGCATCCGCCCCCGGATGTCGGAGAATCGGCCCGATGTCGGAGGATGCAGCCCGGATCCTCCGACATCGGCGCGAATCTCCGACGACGCCGACGACGACGTCAGCGCTGGCGACGCGCGACCACGATGTTCACCCCGGAGTCGCGGAGCCGATCGACCTCCGACTTCGGCATTGCGGCGTCGACGATGACCGCATCGAACCGACGCAGAGGGAAGAGTGCGTGGAGGGCGCGCTTCTCGAACTTCGTGTGGTCGACGAGAAGGATGCGGCGACTGGCGACCTCGAACATCGCCCCCTTCACATCGACAGTCTCAAGTGACTGGTGGAAGGCGATGTCATCCGAGACCGCGGCGGTGGACATGAGGAAGACGTCTGCGCGCATCGCCTCGATCGCCGACGTCGTCATCCGCCCCATGAAGGCGCTGCACCAGTTGTAGTACTGCCCGCCGAGCCCCAGCATCGTTATGTCGTTGGCACCTCGGAGCTCTTCCATGATGGTGAGCGTGTTCGTGATGACCGTCAGCGGCCTCTTCGCGACCAGGTGGGGGACCATGTGCATGACGGTCGTGCTGTCATCGAGCATGATCGCCTGTCCGGGGTCGATGAAGTCCATCGCCGCGAGAGCGATCGCCTCCTTCTCCTCGGATTGGCGATTGGAGCGATAGACGGCGCTCGACTCGACCAGTGGCGTGGCCATCGCCGTCGCCACTCCGCGGCTCTTCCGAAGTAGTCCCAGACTCGCCAGCTCGTCGAGATCTCGGTGGACGGTCATGACGCTGATGCCGAACTGCTCCGCGAGCTGCTCGATACGTATGACGCCCGCCGCCATGACCGCCTCGGTGATCGCCTTCTGACGCGCAGCCTGGCGGTCCTGCCGCGAGCTCGGCTCCGCAGCTCCCTCGGGGGTGGTCATCGTTCCTCCTGCAAGCTCACGATAGCGCGGCGGCCTCATCGAGGATGCCCGCGAACGACGCCGGGTCGTGTGCGAAACGACCGAGGAAGAGCCCGTCGACCGCTCCGGAGAGTTCGGTGAGGGTTCCTCGCTGGGCGCTTCCGCCGTAGATCAGTCGCGTCCCTCCGCCGGTTCGAGTGATGCCGGCGCGCAGGAACGCGGCGACCTCACGGACGTAGGCCGGCGGCGCGGGTGTCGGTCGGCCGATCGCCCATTCGGGCTCGTAGGCCACGAGCAGCTCCGTCATCTCGCCGACACCCGCCAGGATGGACCGGACCTGCTCGAGACAGCGCGAAGCCGCCGCGGCGGGATCGGATCGTTCGGGCTCGCCGATGCACAGAACCGGCGTGAGCTGATTCCGCACGGCGGCCCGCATCTTCGCGCGCGCGACATCCGGGCCCTCGCCGAAGACGGTGCGACGCTCGGCATGCCCGATCTCGACGAGACGGCACCCGATCTCGTGCAGATCTGCACCGCTCACGGCACCGGTGTGCGCCCCACGGTCGTCGGTGTGCAAGTCCTGTGCACCGACGCGCACCTTCGTCCTGACCAGTGCATCTCTCACGCCCGGGAACGCCGGGAGTGAGGGGAGCACGAACACCTCCACGGCACCGCATCGCACGGCGGCATGCGTGCGCGCGATCCGCGCGATCTCGGCCGCCCACCGCCGCGATTGCTCCACCCCCAGATACGACTTGAGGCTCACCCCCAGAACACGCGGAACGGGTCGCGCGGAGGCTGCGGCGCCGGGCTCATCCACAGGTACCCGTCTGCTCGTAGGCGTTGATCGCGGCCACCTTCGCAGCAGACGGCGATGTCTCGTCGAAGACGTAGCCGAGCCACTCGCGTGCGAGTCGTCGAGCAAGCTCGAGGCCGATGACGCGCTGGCCGAAGGCCAGCACCTGGGCGTTGTTGCTGAGCACGGCCCGCTCGACGCTGAAGCCGTCATGCGCGGTGACGGCACGGACGCCGTCGACCTTGTTCGCAGCGATGGCCACACCGAGGCCGGTGCCGCACACGAGGAGCGCGCGATCGGCTGCGCCGTCACGGATGCGCTCGGCGGCGGCGACCGCGACCTTCGGGTACGCCGTGTGTCCGTCGGCATCGACACCGACGTCGACGACGGACGCGACGCGCGGGTCCGCCTCGAGGTCGGCCTTCAGCTGCTCCTTGTACTCGTATCCGGCGTCGTCACAGCCGACGACGATGCGCCACTTCTCAGGCATGGGATTCCTTTCGACGGGTCTCAGTGATCGCCGAGCGTGTCGGCGACGGCGGTGACGGCCAGGGCGAGCGAAATCGCGCCGGGGTCGGGCGTGCCGAGGCTCTTCTCCGTGTGCGGGCGCGCGCGCCCCACGCGCGGAATCAGGTCGGCCGTGCGGTGAGCGGCGTCCGTCGCGGCCCCCGCGGCGCGGCGCCATGCGGTCAACAGATCAGCACCTTCCGCCGTCTGCTCCGCCAGCTCGTGCGCGAACGGCACCAGCGCATCGACGAGGGTCTTGTCTCCCTCTTCGGCTCCCCCGTAGTCCTGTACCGCCTTGCGGGCAGCCTCGATACCTGCTGCCACGGTGGTGGCGGCCGGGGCGGACACATCGCCGATGGTGGCCCCCAGCGCTCGGAGAGCCGCCCCCCAGAGGGCACCGGATGTGCCGCCGGCCTTGTCGGCCCACGCGTCACCCGCGGCGATCAGCACCGCCCCCGCGCCGGCACTGCTCTCCGACGCCGCCCGCGCTGCTTCATCGGCCGCGCGCACTCCGCGCTGCATTCCGATGCCATGGTCACCGTCGCCGGCAACGGCGTCCAGACGCCCCAGCTCGTCCGCCTCACGGTCGATGACCGCCTTGATGGCGGCGATCGCGGCGACCACCCGTACACCCGCCTCAGCGGATTCAGCGGTTCCCGCGGCGATCGACTGCTCGATCGCCGCGTCATTCTCGAGGACGGCCTCGGTGCCGGACGTCTCGACGGCACCCTTGCGGTACGCGGGCGTGTAGGCGGGCGAGCGCCATGCCGCTTCGAGTTCCTCGTCGAGCCACGTCAGGGTGAGGGAGACCCCCGCCATCTCGAAGCTCGTGGCGTACTCGCCCACCTCCGGCTCGATGACGATGAGCCCCGCCTCGTCCAGGAGCCGCTCCACCGCGCCGTACACGACGAACAGCTCCTCCGCCTTCACGGAGCCGAGGCCGTTGACGATGACGGCGACGCGCGTGCCGTGATCGTCCGGCGCATCGGCGAGCAGACCCTCGACGAGGAGTCGCGCGATCTCATCTGCCGTTCCGAGCGGTCGCACCTCGAGTCCCGGTTCCCCGTGGATGCCCATACCCACGGCCATCTGGCCCTCTGGCACCGTGAAGAGCGGAGCGTCGGCTCCCGGCAAGGTACAGCCCGAGAAGGCGACGCCGAGAGAACGAGTGCGCGCATTGGCACGCGCGGCGATGCCGGCGACCGTGTCGAGATCGAACCCCTGCGCCGACGCCCAGCCGGCTGCCCGGAACACCGCCAGGTCGCCGGCGATCCCGCGCCTCTTGTGCGCCTCGCTGGAAGGCGCGCTGCAGACGTCATCGGTCACCCTCACGGTGCGGCAGGGGATTCCCTCGTCGATCAGTCGCTGCTGCGCGAGGTCGAAGTTCAGCACGTCTCCGGCGTAGTTGCCGTATGACAGCAGCACACCGGCATCCGTGGCGACCGACCGGGCGACGGAGCAGATCTGCTGGGTGCTCGGCGAGGCGAAGACATTCCCCATGGCAGCTGCGTGAGCAAGACCCTCGCCGACGAGGCCCGCGAAGGCGGGGTAGTGACCGGAGCCGCCGCCGATGACGACGGCGACGTTTCCGGCAGGCGTCCGGGTGCGGCGTGCGACGCCGCCCGGAACCCGTCGCACCAGTGATCGATGCACGGAGACGAAGCCCGCGGCGGATTCGTCGGCGAAGCCTTCGGAAGTGTTGAGGACGTAGCTCATGATGTCTTTCGTTCGTGGTGTGGGGGCGGATGCCGGCGGGCACCGCCCCCACGGGCCGCGCGGGAGCGCGCGACCGGTCCGGATCCGGCTCAGCCGGAGTAGGTGAAGGGCCCCGTCATGTTCGCGACGTTGTCGGCGGTGATGAGGATGCAGTCGAAGGACTGCTTCTCGGTCTCGGGGGCCTCACCGGTGCGGATGTACTCGTCCGCGAGCCGCACTGCCTCCTCGGAGAAGACAGCCACCGGCTGCAGGACGGTGTAGGCCATCTCTCCGGCCTCGACCGCGGCGACGGCGTCGGGAGAACCGTCGAAGCCGCCGACGACCACGCCGTCGAGCTGGCCCGCCTCCTGAAGCGCAGCGATCGCGCCCAGAGCCATCTCGTCGTTTCCGGAGATCACGCCGTTGATGTCGGAGTTGGCCTGCATGAGGGCCTGCATCTTGTTCCGTCCCTCGGTGCGGTCCCAGTTGGCGACCTCTTCACCGACCTCGACGAGATCGGGGTATTGCGTGATGACGGTCGAGAACCCATTCGATCGCGTCTGCGCGTTGTTGTCCGACGGTGCGCCGAACAGCTCCACGTAGTTGCCCGCCTCCTCCATCTGCGCAACCCACTCCTGAGCTCCGATGGCGGCACCCTGCGAGTTGTTGGAGACGAGCTGGGCCAGCGCGATTCCCGAC
Source organism: Microbacterium sp. UBA1612 (assembly GCF_002321605.1). NCBI lineage: Bacteria > Bacillati > Actinomycetota > Actinomycetes > Micrococcales > Microbacteriaceae > Microbacterium > Microbacterium sp. UBA1612. Next base: position 6,187 of record NZ_DCMW01000035.1, on the reverse strand, counting down.
TCGTTGATCTCCGCGTTGACCAGGAACACCGGGATGCCGGCATCCGTGGCCTTCTGCACGGCGGCGACGGAGCCGTCGGCGTTCGCCGGGTCGAGGATGATTGCGGCGGACTGGTTCGAGATCGCCGTGTCGATCAGCGAGTTCTCCGTGTTGGTGTCGCCGTTGTGGGCTCCGACCGTCGCTTCGTATCCGAGCTCTTCCGCGGTCGCCTGCGCAACGTCGCCCTCGGTCTTCCAGTAGGGGTTGGCGGGATCGTTCACGATGATCGTGATGAGACCACCGGCCTCACCCTCCTCCGCCGCGCCCGATGAATCGGCCGGTTCTCCGGAAGAGCATGCGCTCACGCCCAGCGCGAGTGCACCCGCAGCGAGGGCGGCGATGACCTTCTTGCGAAACATGGATCGTCCTTTCTTGGTGACCCGACAGCGTGCTCGATGCCGGGATGGTGCGGTCAGGAGGAGCGTCCGGCGGTGGCCGGCTGGGCCTCTCCCGACGAGGACGGCGCCGACGGACCCGTCGGGGACGGGGGCGACGCCGGGTTCGAGGGTGCGGCCGGGCGGCGCCGGCGACCGTACTGCAGGGTGTTCAGCAGGACCGCCACGACGATGACCGCTCCCATGAAGACCATCTGCCAGTAGGCGGAGACCCCCACGATCACGAGCCCGTCGGCGAGGAAGCCGATCACGAAGGCTCCGAGCAGCGTTCCCCGGATGTTGCCGCGGCCGCCGGAGAGGGCGGCGCCGCCGATCACCACGGCAGCGATCGCCGTGAGCTCGTAGGTGTTTCCCGCGGTCGGGCTCGCGCTCGTCAGCGTCGACGCCAGGATGAGGCCCGCGACCGCGGCGCACATGCCGGAGATCACGTAGACCGAGACCTTCACACGACGGACCGGGACACCGGACAGCTCGGCTGCCCGCTCGTTTCCCCCGGAGGCGTAGAGCCACCGGCCGAATCGCGTGCGGCCGAGAACGTAGCCCAGCACGATCGCGACGATGCCCATGATGATGACGCCGATCGGGATCCCCAGAATGCGGTTGAATCCGAGCCACGCGAAACCGGTGTTCCCGAGAGCCGGATCGCCGTCCAGGTCGTTGATCGTCAGTCCGTTGGTCATGAGGAGGGCGAGTCCGCGCACGACGTAGAGCATCCCGAGCGTCGCCACGAACGGAGCCACCTTGAATCGCGCGACGAGGATGCCGTTGACGAGCCCGACCAGCGCGCCGACACCGACGGACAGGAGGACGACCACCGGAACGCTCGGAAAGAGGATCACGCCGAAGATGTTGATCGGCACCCCTTGCAGGAGGAAGCCTCCGATCACGGCCGAGAAGCCGAGGGTCGACCCGACCGAGAGGTCGATGCCCCCGTTGAGGATCACCATGAGCATCCCCATGCCCAGCAGTGCGTAGATGGCGACGTGCGACGCCATGATCAGCAGGTTCTCCACCGTGAGGTAGTTGGGAGAGAGGAGGGAGAACACCACGATGATGAGGATGAGAGCGAGGAACGCCCGCCCCTCCAGGAGCAGCTTCGCCAGCGAGAATTCCTTGCGCTTGGCGAGGATGGTGGTGGTGGTTGTCGTCGTCATTGTCCGATCCGTTCTGGACTCTCTATGCGGCCACGGACTCGCCGGAGGCGGCCATGATCATGTCCTTGGTGGCGTCGGGACCGAACTCTGCCGAGATCCGGCCGCGGCGCATCACGATGATCCGGTGGGCGATGCTGAGGCACTCGCCCACCTCTGAAGTGGAGTAGATGACGGCGAGGCCGTCTCGTGCGCGATCGGCGAGGAGTCGGAAGACCTCGCCTTTCGCACCGACGTCGATTCCTCGGCTGGGCTCGTCGAGGAGCATGACGCGAGGCTCGGTGGCGATGATCTTGCCGATCACGACCTTCTGCTGGTTGCCTCCGGACAGCGCTCCGATCAGCTGATCCGGGCCGGAGGTCTTGACCGTCACGGTCTGGATGAGATCCCGCGCCCGCTCCTTCTCGCGCCGACGGGAGAGCATGCCGCGCGAGAGGCTCCGCGTCAGACTCGCCAGCGTGAGATTCGTCCCCACATCGAAGGTCTGGACGAGGCCGTCGCGCTGCCGGTCCTCCGGGACCAGCCCGACGCCGGCGTCGATGCGCTCGGCGATCGACAGTGGCGCCAGCGACGCGCCGTCCAGCAGAACGTCACCCTCCGCGACCTCTTCCTTTCCGGCGATCGCCTCGAGCAGCTCGGTGCGTCCGGCGCCCATCAGCCCGTAGATGCAGACGATCTCACCCTTGCGCACGTCGAGACTCAACCGATTCACGATCGCGCGCTCGGGGTTCTCCGGGTCGACGACGGTGAGGTCTCTGACCTGCAGGATCGCCTTGCCGAACTCGTATCCGGTCGGTGGCGACCCGAGATCGAAGTTCTCGCCGACCATGTTCCGCACGATCCACTCGAGGTCGATGTTGGCTCGCTCGTCGCGCGCCGTCATCGTGCCGTCTCGGAGCACCACCGCGTGGTCGGTGACCTCGAGCGCTTCTTCGAGATGGTGCGAGATGTACACGATCGCGACTCCGCGGGCGAGGAGATCGCGGATGATGCCGAAGAGCACCTCCACCTCTGCCGCGGCGAGAGCCGACGTCGGCTCGTCCATGATCAGGATGCGGGAGTTCACCGACAGGGCGCGGGCGATCTCGACGATCTGCTGTTGACCGACCCGCAGATCGTGCACGAGCGTGTCCGGTGCGATCGGCAGCTGCATCTCATCGAGCAGCGCCTGCGTCTGACGCGTCTCCTCGGCGTAGTCGACGCCCAGAGGACCGCGGATCTCCCTCCCCATGAAGATGTTGTCCCGCACGGAGAGATTCGGCGCGAGGCTGAGCTCCTGATGGATGATCGAGATGCCCCGGTCGCGGGCCTCGTTGGTGGAGGCGAACGTCACCGGCTTCCCGTCCAGGACGATCTGTCCCGACGTCGGCTGCTCCACGCCGGAGAGGATCTTCATGAGGGTGGACTTGCCGGCGCCGTTCTCTCCGAAGAGGGTCGTGACGGTCCCCCGCCGGATCTCGAAATTGACCCCCTTGAGGGCGCGGGTTCCGCCGTACGTCTTGACGATGTCGCGTGCTTCCAGCACGACGTGGTCGTAGTCGGCCTCACGGCTCATGACACCGACACCTCCACCGGGGTCACCAACCACGACTCGGGGTTGATGAGCGTGAACGCTCCGGTGACCGTGATCGTCTCGCCGGTCAGCGCCTCCGAGTCGATATCGGCCAGCACGGCGGCCTTCATCTCCTCATTGAGCGCGGACCCGGCATTCTGATAGTCGATCTGGTTGGTGAACTGCCCGAACGTGATCTCCCCGGTCGCATCGCGCAGCTCGGTGCCGTTGATCGCCGGACCGGTCTGTAGGCGGATCAGAAGATCGTCCGGCACTCCTTCGACGTCGACCTCATAGATTCCGGACTGCCCTTCTCCGACGACTCCGGTGAAGGTCACGCTGAAGACGGGTCCCCCCGAACTCTCGACGGCGTATTCCGCCGCGGCGGCCTCCGGGTCGGCGGCGATAGCTTCGGCGAGTTCCTGTGCCTCCACGGCCTGCGCGACGATATCGGACTGGACGGTCGGGAAGGTCTCCGCGCCGAAGGTCTCCGCGTCGAATTCCACGGCACCCTGCGCCAGCGGATCATCCGCCGCGACGACCCGCGTTCCGAGCGCCATGCCGACGACCACGAGGACCCCGACAGCGATCCAGATCCACATCGCTTTCCGCGACGAGCCGCTGCGGCCTGCCTTCGCGCGTGCGGTCGTGTCGCTCACAGGAGCACCCGCGACTCGGTGTCGTTGGGACGGATCTGGAGCTTGCGCCCTTCGCCCTTGCGGAACATCTCCAGCGCCTGGGAGTAGTCGTCGAGGGTGAAGGAATGACTGATCATCGCGGTCGCGTTGATCGCCCCGGCCTCGAACAGTTCGACCGCGCGGCCGAAGGAGTTCAGCACCGCCATCGTCCCGACGATCGAGATCTCATCCCGATAGACGCGGAAAGGAGAGAACTGCGCGGTCTTGTCGGCCGGTGCGACACCGAAGTCCTGAAAGAAGCCTGCGGGCTTGACGCGCGTGAGCGCGTCTTCGATCGCGCGGATGTTTCCCGTGCAGTCGATCACGACGTCCCACTTCTCGCGGTCGGCGTCGTCTGCCGAGGTGTAGCGGAGGGCGATGCCGCACTCCTGCGCCGTCTTGAGCCTCTCCGAATTCAGATCGATGATCGTGACGGTGGCGGCGCCCGCCTTCGTCGCCAGCTGCGCCATGAGCAATCCCATCGTGCCGGCGCCGTAGACGAGCACGTGGTCGCCGAGTCGCCGGGGCAGCACGTCCCAGCCGCGGATGGCGCACGCCAGGGGCTCGATGAGCGCGGCTTCATAGAGGTCGGTTTCGGGCTTGAGCTTGTAGACGTTGCTCGCCGGCGCAGTGAAGTACTCCTGGGATGCACCGTCCGAAGCCACCACGCCGAGTCCGTTCCAGAACCGGCAGAGGTTCTGATGGCCGTTCAGACAGTACTCGCACTCGCCGCACGTGGTGCTGGGGTTCACCGCCACGTGGTCGCCGACGGCGAAGTCGAAGACGCCGGAGTTGACGCCGTCGCCGAGCGCGACGATGGTGCCGGTCGCTTCGTGTCCGGGCACGAGGGGGAAGATCGTCCCCTCGAACTCCCCGTCGAACACATGAGTGTCCGTCCCGCAGATCCCCACGGCCGCCGTCTGGATGAGGATCTCTTTGTAACCGGGCTCGGGCCGGTCTCGGTTCTCGAGGGCGAGGGCCCCTTCGTCTGTGAAGACAATCGCGCGCATCTTTGCTCCCGTACTCGTCGTCACCGAAGACGCGGGTACGCTCCCGAGCCTCGGCGCTCTCCCCATTCGAATGGGGCCGGAGGTCTTCCTCCGTGTGATGTTAAGTGTGATCTTGACACGCTTTCACGTGACAAGCAACATCTGTTTATAACATTTGTGTCGAGGTGAGCGGATGCGACCTCGCAGCGATCAAAGGAGACGCCGTGTCGGAACTGCGTTGGGAAGAGATCGATCGGCGCGCGGTGGACACCGTGCGCGTGTTGGCGGCGGATGCTGTCGAGAAGGTCGGCAATGGTCACCCGGGAACGGCGATGAGTCTCGCTCCGGCGGCGTACCTGCTGTATCAGCGGGTGATGAACCACGACCCCGCGGACGTGCACTGGCCGGGTCGTGATCGTTTCATCCTTTCGGCGGGGCATTCGTCGTTGACGCAGTACATCCAGCTGTATCTGGGTGGGTTCGGGTTGGAGCTGCAGGATCTGAAGGAGCTGCGGACGTGGGGGTCGAAGACCCCGGGTCACCCGGAGTTCGGTCACACCGATGGTGTGGAGATCACGACCGGGCCGCTGGGTCAGGGTCTGGCGTCGTCGGTCGGGTTCGCGTACGCGGCCCGGTATGAGCGGGGTCTGTTCGACCCGGAGGCTGCGCCGGGTGAGTCGCCGTTCGATCACACCATCTATGTGATCGCGTCGGATGGGGACATCCAGGAGGGCATCACCAGCGAGGCGTCTTCGTTGGCCGGGCATCAGGAGCTCGGCAATCTCGTGGTCATCTACGACGCGAATCAGATCTCGATCGAGGACGACACCGACGTCGCGTTCACCGAGGACGTCGCCGCCCGCTACGCCGCGTACGGGTGGCATGTGCAGACGGTGGATTGGAAGAAGACGGGCGAGTACGTCGAAGACGTCGCCGAGCTTCACGCGGCCCTCGAGGCGGCGAAGGCCGAGACGTCGAAGCCGTCGATCATCGTGCTGAAGACGATCATCGGGTGGCCCTCGCCGGGCAAGCAGAACACCGGCAAGATCCACGGCTCCAAGCTCGGTGAGGACGAGTTGAAGGCGACGAAGGAGGTGCTCGGGTGGGACCCGGAGGACACCTTCGTGGTGCCCGACGACGTCCTCGAACACACTCGTTCACTCGCCGACCGTGGCGCGCAAGCGCGGGCGGCGTGGCAGGAGAAGTTCGACGCGTGGGCCGGCGCGCACCCCGAGCGCAAGGCGCTGTGGGACCGCATCAACGCCCGCGAGCTCCCCGCCGATCTCGCCGATGCGCTCCCGGTGTTCGAGGCGGGCAAGGACGTGTCCACCCGTGCCGCGTCGGGGCAGGTCATCAACGCCCTGGCCGACAAGCTCCCCGAGCT